>JAEURX010000070.1 GCA_016788885.1 Nitrospira sp.
CTGCGCCATGGTCACCCCCCGCTCTCGAACCAGGTTCACGGCCTCCAGCTTAAACTCTCGCGTAAACGTGCGTCGCGCCATGCCCACCTCCAGGTTCCTTCATACACCTAACTCGGTGTCTTTGAAACCGGCAGCAGGCCACTGCGGATCAGGCTGCGAGTAAGTGTGGTTGCGAATAAGGACGAGCTGTGGAATATCCAATTCTGAGAGTCAATCGCTGCCATATTAGAAAGTTTTCTTCTGAAAAAGAACTGCGCCTGATGTCCCAAAAGTATTTTGATGATGGCGATTTCCGGCGAGAGGCCTTCATTATCGATTCATCGGGGAATCGCTACCCGTTATTGGATGTTACGAGGGTAAGGCACAGCTGGAATCCCTTCAGATGGTTCCGGCCCTCTCGGGAGACTATTGTCGATGTCAGAGTAGGATTCCCTTCTTCATTGCCTCTACATGAAGCGAAAGACCTAATTGTCAAACTAGTAACAGCGAACGAATGGTACACCCAAAGCGATCAGTCAGCCTCGGAGTTCTCAAGGGAAATCAGGGCCGCCACCACTCATCGAGAACTCATTGACAAGATCAGCTTCTACGGGAAGTGGCAGGGCTAGACTGCTCAAAATTATAATGGGCTTATCCTACGATCCCTCCAGTCAGGTCACCAACATCCTGCATCAGCTCATGGCCACAAGTACGCAGATCAACAAAGCGGACTATCTCTACAACGGCGTGAGGAGTCAGATCAGTCTGACGGACCGCCGAGGCGCTAGGCCTCCGGGTACGATCAATTGGATCTGCTCACCAGTGCCAGTCCCGCTGCTGCTCGATCCGCAGGCGTTTGCCTATGACGCGGTCGGCAACCGAACGACGGGCGGGAGTGTGGTCAACCCAGGCAATCAGCTAACCGCCGATGCCAACTTCGTGTATGAGCACGACGACAACGGGAATCTCACCAGAAAGACGGACACCAACGACACGTCTCGCCGCAGCATCTCCAGTGGGCCTGTGTGATTTGGATGAGGGCTAACGGCTTGATGGGGGCAGGCGCCGGGAGCGTTGCGCGTGGAGCGCAAATTCCAGCGCGGCTTCGAGTCGAATCACGCGGGCGTTCAGGTCTTCAATGTGCGACTGCTGTTTGGCGACCGTGGTGTTGAGTTGCTCCACCTTGTCGTTCAGCTTGATGGTGTTGGCGAAGGCATCCCACACGCGTTCGGTGAGTCCCATCGTCACCCCTTCTTGCGGGTCTTGGAGAGCGCCAGCATGCGCGCTTCCGACTCCGCCACGAGGGCGAGGGTTTTGTCGATGGCGCGAATGGTTTTCTTTGTCTCCCGGATGACTTGCTTGGCCATGTGATCCAGGAGCGCCGGATCATCGGCTGGAACGTACCGCTCGCCCCCTTCGCGAAGCAGTTCTGCCATGGTGAGATTGGCGGCTTTCGCTTTTTGTGCCAGCCGGCGTTTTTGGCCGGGGCTCATGAGGATGGGGACTTGGACCATCGTGGACGGCATGGTGGCCTCCCTCGGAGTGGATATATAGGCAATATATAGCATAGGATCGGATTTGCTGTCGATGCGCCCATTTCCTCGCCTGTTTCTTTGATGCATGCCGGACCGGCTTATCTTGCCTGGTGGCCCCTGGATGACGTATACGTACAGCTCATTGTCCGAGGTTTGCTATAGGCTTGGAAATCAGACGGTCGACTCTCGCGTGCCTGATCGTCGCTGGAGTGCGTGAAGAAGAAAGGATTTATCGTGTCGATTGACGAGAAATTGAAGAGTCTCGGTCTCACACTCCCGGCTCCGCCGAAACCGGTGGCCAGTTACGTTCCGGCGGTGCTTGTCGGTGACCTGCTCTTTTTGAGCGGTATCTTGCCATTTCGTGACGGACAGGTGGCGATCACGGGCAAGCTGGGGCAGGAGGTGACGGTGGAACGTGGCGCCGAAGCGGCGAGATTGGCTCTGCTCAACGCCTTGGCGGTCGTGAAACACGAGCTTGGTTCATTGGATCGTGTGCAACGTATCGTGCGGGTCGTGGGCCATGTGGCCTCGGCCACCGGATTTGTGCAGCAGCCCGCGGTGATCAATGGCGCGTCCGATTTGCTGGTGCAGATTTTCGGCGAGGCGGGACGGCATGCACGAGTCGCGTTGGGCGCGGCTGAGCTGCCCCTGCATGCCGCCATCGAACTGGAAGTATTGGTGCACGTGCGAGCCTGACTCTCCTGTTTTCGGTTGCCTTCCTGCCGCCGGCGCTTGCCTTGACATCAAAAAAAACCGCTTGTTATAGTCCGGAAGTCCCCTGGTTTGATACGACACCCCCATCCGGCTTCGTTGCCTCAGTTGCGTGGGGTTTGTGTGCCACGTGCGGGGCGTTTTATCTGGTGTATCATCATTTCATCCTCACCCGGCCTGTTCGACAGGCCCATTCAAGGGTATCGGTAGGGAGTGACTCCCATGAAATATATGACTTGTGCCCTCATCGGCTTGGCCCTCGTGGCGAATTCCGTCGATTCCCTGGCCGCCAAAGCAGAACCACCGGCGTTGCATCCCGCTGCCGCCGTCCCTGGCGCCACGCTGTCGATCACCGGCAAAGGGTTCGGTCCGTTCAAATCGACCCGGTTCAATCAGGTGATGTTCCAGGGCGTGCCCGCGCTGATTCAGCGGTGGGATGCGGATCTCATCGAGGTGCGTGTGCCGTCACAAGCTGCGAATGGACCCGTCGAGGTCATCATCGGGAAGAAGCATGTGCAGGCCGGCTCGTTCACCCGGCTGCAACCTGCGATTCACTCGGTGTCCCCGGCTGAAGCCGAACCGGGCTCGATTCTGGAAATTACCGGAGAGCATTTCGGCAATACGCCTGGCCCGCGCGACCCGAACACGATTTTCGGCGTCAATAGCGTGGCCGTGGGCGATGTGACAGTGCGTGTCCGCAAGTGGCGCGACGAGAAGATTGAAGTGGAACTGCCGGGCAATGTGCAGTCGGGAGATGTGGTGATTCGCATGGCGTCGTCCGATCCCTTGCCGGACGGGTCTTGCTGTGCGCCGGTCAAGCAGGTGGTGAGCAATTCAATGCCGATGAAGGTGCTGGCGTCGGTGCGGGTCGATCCCACGAGCGGACCGGTCGGCACGAAAGTGGTGCTGTTCGGCAAAGGGTTCGGGACGAGCAGGAACCCTGAGGATGGCGTGCTCTTTGGCGGCCATCTGGCCACGGTGTCGCAGTGGACGGATACGACCATTGTGGTGCATGTGCCGCTGGATGCCCAAACCGGTCCTGTCGTAATGAAGCGGAACGGGCAGGAGCGGGCCATCGGGACCTACACCGTACAGACACCGAAGGCCACGGCGCTGACTCCGGCCGAGGCGCCTATCGGCACGTTGTTGAAAATTACCGGGGAGAATTTTGGGTTTTATTCGGAGGCCGGGTCTACGCCCTTTAACTATATCGATTTTTCGTTGAGCGAGAACACCGTCGAAATCGGCGGGGTGCAGGCGATCGTCTATCGATGGGGGCATGACCGCATCGATATCTGGGTCCCGTTCAGCGCGAAGAGTGGTCCGGTGGTCGTGAAACGCGCCGCCAATATGCCGAAGCCGGACGGCACCTGTTGTGCCGATAAACAGGTGCTGGAGACGCCGGTCGGGAACTTTACGCTCGTTACGCCGAAGATCGATTCGTACAGCCCCAATACCGGGGGGCTCGACGAGTTGGTGACCATCAAGGGGAGCGGGTTCGGCAAGTTTTTAAAGACCGCAGAGCCGAGCAAGGTCATCACGGACAGCGTTTATGCCCGAGTGGCTCCGGAGTTGGGCGAGAATGTGTCGCGTACCGAAGTCCTGTTCAACGGCGTCGGGGCGATCGTCCAATCCTGGACGGATACGGAAATCAAGGTCAAAATTCCTCATCGCCACTCGTACGGAGTGGGGAAACTTGGTGAATTCAATCCGGACCTGACCTCCGGGCCGCTCGTCGTGCGGCGTGGATCGTGGGACTTGCTGCCGGATGGATCCTGCTGCACGCCCAAAAAGTGGCTGACCCTGGAAGCCGGCACCTTTACGATCCAACCGTCCGGGTTGCCCGATGCAAGCTATTGGCGAAACCCTAACCCCGACAACTCTCACTTTCATTGAGGCATTCTATCTTGCGTACGTTGGCTGTCCTGTTCTGTTCGCTCGTGACCCTGCTGTCCGTTGGTACGGTTGAGGCTGCTGCTCCCGATGCGTCGGTCACCGTGGCCATGCAAAAAAGCGGGTCCGAGGCCACGCTGTTGGGGATGTTTTTTCACGACCATCAGCTTGGTTGGGCGGTCGGGTCTGGTGGAACGATCCTGAAAACGACCGACGGCGGCCACAAGTGGAAGAAAGTCTCCAGCGGCACCACCTCTCTTCTGACGGCCGTGTATTTTCGTGATGCGCAGCGCGGCTGGGTGGTCGGGGCGAATGGTACGGTGAGAATGAGCAAGGATGGGGGAGAGACCTGGACCGTCCTTATCGTGTCGACTCAGGCGCCGCTCTATGGGATCGCTTTTGCATCTCCAATGAAGGGATGGATGGTTGGCGGGAACGGCACCATTTTGCAAACCACCGACGGCGGGGAGAATTGGGCGGATCAAGCCAGCGGCACCAGCGCAGCCCTCTATGCCATTGCTCTGACCAGCGAACAGCAGGGCATCGTCGTGGGGGCGTTAGGCACGATTTTGACGACTGCAGACGGCGGGAAAAATTGGGCGACGCAGGTCAGCCAAAGTTCAGCCACGTTCTTTGATGTGGCCTTCGCGGATGAGGCCAACGGCTGGGCGGTCGGTAACGCCGGAGCGTTGTTTCAAACAACTGACGGCGGAACCCATTGGATCGATCGTACCTTGCCTTGTGGGAGGACCTGTAACAAACTCACGGATCTCATTCGTGTGCGGTTCACGGATCCGCAACAGGGGTGGATTGTGGGAGAGCACGGGCAGATCCTGCGAACCAGCGATGCAGGGTATAATTGGGTGGAAGAGACCAGCCCAGTGAAACGTTCTCTGATGTCTCTCAGTTTCCCTCGCGCGACAGCGGGATGGGCCGGTGGCGAAGGGGGCACGATCATTTCGATTAATGCAGCAAAGAAGTAACCGCTCGCAGCGCCTCCGCGTCTCTACCCCAATCGTCCCAATCGACTCTGCACGATACTGAGTGCCGTCACTGCCGCGGTATCCGCTCGCAGAATATGCTCGCCCAGACTTACTGCGCGGCACTGTCCCTCCATGGCCAGGGAGATTTCTTCTTCCGCCCATCCCCCTTCAGGTCCGACGAGTAGCGCCAGCGTGTCGGTTGGTCGCGTCGGCAGCGGCACGTGAGCAAGGCCCATGGTCTCCTGTCGCTCGGCCAACAGCAGTGCGCAGTTTGCCGAGTGGGTAGTGAAAAATCGGCGCATGTCTAGCGGATCAAGTACCCGCGGCGGCTGCCATTGTTCCGATTGTTGCGCGGCTTCGGTGGCAATGCGCTGCCAGCGAGCGACCTGGGCGGAGACCCGTTCCGGTTGTGGGCGCACAACCCCGTGCCGAGCGATGAGCGGCAGAATTGTGCGCACGCCCAACTCGCTCGCTTTCTGCACCACCCAATCCATATGGTCGCCTTTGAGCAGGGCTTGCGCGAGGAGCACACCCGGTGCTGTGTCGGTCTGTCCTAGCCGACAGTCGAGAATCTCTGCTGTCAACGTCTGCGGGGTCACCGCGGTGACGCGTGCCTGATAGCGACGACGCTGCCCATCAGTCAGCCGGAGCACTTCTCCTGGCTTGACGCGCAAGCTGGCGCGCAGATGATGACAAAGCTCACCGCTGAGGGTAAGTGTTTGTCCGCGGATCTGGGACGACTCGATAAAAAAAGCCGGCATGGTGGTCGGCCTGTCAGGCGGGGGAGTGCAGTCGACTATTCGAAGAATGTTTTCATCTTGTCCAGGAAACCTTCGCCCTCGCTGTCTTTCGTGTAGCCGCTTTCCTTCGCGAATTCTTCCAAGAGTTCTTTCTGTCTGGCACTGAGCTTCGTGGGGATCTCAATTTTGACATTGAATAACTGGTCGCCGGTATGGCCGCCCTTGAGGTTCGGAAAACCGAGTCCCTTGAGCTTCAGGATCTTGTCAGGCTGTGTGCCGGCAGGAATTTTCATGAAGGTGTTGCCCTTGAGTGTGGGCACTTCCACGCGACCGCCCAGAATTGCGGTCACGAGGTTGATGGGTAAATCCGCGGCAATGTCCTGGCCTTCTCGTCGGAAGTGGGGGTGTGGTTTCACATTGACCACGACATACAGATCTCCGGGGGGGCCACCTTGTACGCCGTGCTCACCCTCGTTGGCGAGACGTAGACGCATTCCGGTTTCGATGCCGCCGGGAATTTGAACGGAGAGCATACGCTCCTTACGGATGCGCTGACGGCCGCTGCAGGTCTGGCAGGGTTCGGTGATGATTTGTCCCGCGCCTTCGCACTGACCGCAGGGGCGACTGACGCTGAAGAACCCCTGCTGGAAGCGCATCTGACCCTGGCCCTTACAGGCCGGGCACATCTTGATGGCGGTGGCGGACTTGGCGCCGGTTCCCTTGCAGTCTGCACAAGTTTCCCAGCGAGGAATCTTGAGCTTCGCTTCTTTCCCGAAAACCGATTCTTCGAAGGTGAGTTCGAGATTGTATTGGAGGTCGTTGCCGCGCTCGGCCCGCGCGCGGCCGCGGGGCTGACCGAAAAAGTCTTCGAAGATATCGTTGAAGATATCGCCGAAGCCGCCCTGTCCACCGAAGTCGAATCCCTCAGCGCCCTGTGGTCCGCCGGCATGGCCGAACGTATCGTACCGGCGCCGTTTCTCCTGGTCGCTGATGACTTCGTAGGCTTCGTTCAGTTCTTTGAACTTTTCTTCAGCGGACTTTTTGTGTTCGGGAGACGTATGGAGGTCGGGGTGATGTTGGCGAGCGAGTTTCCTAAAGGCCTTTTTGACTTCGTCGTCGGTCGCGTTCCGTTCGATGCCGAGCGTTTCGTAATAATCGCGTTTAGCCACGGAAGAGGGTTACCCGTTCTAAGGTGCAACAGGACCGAGCCGCACTCTCTGGTGAAGCTCGGTCCTGCATACAGTGAGAAGCTTATTTCTTGTCCTTGTCGACTTCTTCGAATTCCGCGTCCACGACCTTCTCGTCGGTCTTGGCCTGTGCGCCGGCATCCCCGGTCGAAGCTCCTGCTTCGGCTGCACCGGCACCGGCCGCTGCTGAGGCCTTCTTGTACATCTCCTCAGCCAGTTTATGGGAAGCCGTGGTCAACGTCTGCGTCGCTGTCTCGATGGCGGCGGGATCATCTCCCTCCATCGCCTTGCGGAGCCCGGCGATCGCTTCGGTGATCTTGGTCTTGTCGTCTTCGCCGATCTTATCGCCATGCTCGCTCAGATTCTTCTCGGTGCTGTACAGCAGAGAGTCGGCCTGATTGCGGGCTTCAGCCACCCGGCGGCGCTTCTTGTCATCTTCCGTATGAGACTGTGCGTCCTTGACCAGCTTGTCCACTTCCTCTTTGCTGAGTCCGCTGGACGCCGTGATCTTGATGGACTGTTCCTTCTGCGTCGCCAGATCTTTCGCGGCGACGTGGACGATACCATTGGCATCGATGTCGAAGGACACTTCCACCTGCGGCATGCCGCGCGGGGCGGGGGGAATGCCGACGAGATCAAACTGTCCCAGAAGCTTGTTGTCGTTCGCCATTTCACGTTCGCCCTGGAAGACTCGGATGGTGACGGCGGTCTGGTTGTCGGCAGCCGTGGAGAACACCTGGCTCTTCTTCGTCGGGATCGTCGTGTTGCGTTCAATCAGTTTCGTGAACACACCGCCCAATGTCTCGATGCCCAGGGACAGCGGGGTTACGTCGAGCAACAGCACGTCCTTGACCTCGCCTTTGAGGACGCCGCCCTGGACGCCGGCGCCGATCGCGACGACTTCGTCGGGGTTCACGCCGCGATGCGGTTCTTTCCCGAAGAATTCCTTCACGACCTGGATGACTTTCGGCATACGGGTCATGCCGCCGACCAGGACGACTTCCTGAATGTCCTTGGCGCTCACGCCGGCATCGGCCAAGGCCTTCCGGCAGGGCTCAATGGTTTTCTGAATGAGATCACCCACCAACTGTTCCAGTTTGGCACGGGTCAGCTTCGTGACTAGGTGCTTTGGTCCGCTGGCGTCAGCCGTGATGAACGGCAGATTGATTTCGCTCTCCTGAGAAGATGAGAGTTCGATCTTTGCCCGTTCGGCCGCTTCCTTCAGGCGCTGCAAGGCCATACGGTCCTTGCGCAGGTCGATGCCTTGATCCTTTTTGAACTCTTCGACCAGCCAATCCATCACCCGCTCATCGAAGTCGTCGCCACCGAGATAGGTGTCGCCGTTCGTGGACTTCACTTCGAACACGCCGTCGCCGATCTCGAGGACGGACACGTCGAAGGTACCGCCGCCAAGATCGTACACCACGATGCGCTCATCTTTTTTCTTGTCGAGGCCGTAGGCCAACGAAGCCGCTGTCGGTTCATTGATGATACGTAGCACGTTGAGTCCGGCGATCTGCCCGGCATCCTTCGTGGCCTGGCGTTGGCTGTCATCGAAGTAGGCCGGCACTGTGACCACGGCTTCCGTGACCTTTTCTCCGAGATAGTCTTCGGCCGTCTGCCGCATCTTCTGCAGAATCATGGCAGAGACTTCCGGCGGGCTGTAGCGCTTGCCGCGCAATTCCACGTGTGCGTCGCCGTTGTCCGCTTCCACCACCTTGTAGGGGAGCCGCTTCATGGCTTCCTGGACTTCTTTGCTCTTGAATTTTCGGCCCATCAAGCGCTTCACGGAGAAGATGGTGTTTTCGGGATTGGTGATGGCTTGCCGCTTGGCAATCTGTCCGACCAAGCGCTCGTTCTTGTCCGTGATGCCGACTACAGAAGGGGTCGTGCGACTGCCCTCTGCGTTGGCGATGACGACCGGGTCTCCACCGCTCATAATGGCCACGCAAGAGTTTGTCGTGCCGAGGTCGATTCCGATAACTTTGCCCATGGGTTGGCTCCTTCGCAAAAAATATCAATACATGAACGATTGTGCCAGTGTCTCTCGTGAAATGCCCAAGACATCCGCCTGGCTGCCTTAATTCGCCGCTCCGGTGGAGACGGTCACCATGGCTGCCCGAAGGATGCGGTCCTGGAGGAGATAGCCCTTTTGATACTCTTCCACGACATGATTTTCAGGAACGGTGTCCGATGGAACCTGCGCGACCGCCTGTTGTGTCGCCGGGTCGAAGGCCTGTCCGACGCTCTCGACGGCTTTGACACCGAATTTGGTGAGGGCGCCGGCCAGTTGTTTCAAGGTCAGTTCCACTCCCTCTGTCAGGGCATCAACGGTTCCAGTTCCCTTGGCCGACTTGATGGCTCGCTCGAGGTTGTCGACCACCGGGAGCAGTTCCTTGAGAATCTGTTCGTTGCCGAACTTGATCTGTTCTCGCTGATCGCGCTGTGCGAGTCGCTTGTAATTGTCGAACTCCGCGGCCAGCCGAAGATACTTTTCATTGAGGGCTTTGCATTCGTCGGCCTTGGCGTCCAGCGCCTGCTGTAGCTCTCCCGCCCCGTCATTCGTGCTCGATGAGGCCTCGTCTGAATCGTCTAAGTTGTCGATACTGTGCATGTTCTTCTGATCTTCAGCCATTGATTCCACCTTTGATTGGGAGTGAGATAGCCACACGTGAGGGGAAGTCAACGGGCACAAAAAAGAAAACTTTGTTTTTTCAGATCCCTAGGGGTTTGATCGAGGTTACAGCGGCGGACGGTGGAGCTGTCTCTAGGTGAGGCGGTTGCGTTGGTACAACAACGCCAAACCTTCGAGCGTGAGGAAGGGGAGCACCTCCTGGATCGTTTCCGTCTCCTGCGCAATGACGGTGGCCAGGCCGCCGGTGGCCACCACTTTCGACGTGCGGCCGAGTTCCCGTTCCATGCGCCGCACAATGCCATCGACCAGTCCCACGTAGCCGAACAGGAGGCCGCTCTGAATGCCTCCGATCGTATCCTTGCCGATAATGGTTTTGGGCCGGATGATTTCAACCTTGGGTAACTTCGCGGTACGGGCGAAAAGGGCATCCGCGGAGATCCCCAGCCCCGGTGCGATGACGCCGCCGAGGTACTCCGCCGATTTTGTGACGGCGCAGAAAGTGGTGGCGGTGCCGAAGTCCACGATAATCAGATCGGAATGGTACCGCGCATGGGCGGCGGCAGCATTGACGATACGATCGCTTCCGATTTCCTTTGGATTGGCATAGCGCAGGGTCAAGCCGGAATCTGTCTCCGGACCGACGATCACCGGGGTCTTGTGAAAATAGGTCTGCACCAGTGAGTCGAAGGTTGCGGTCAGCGCTGGTACGACACTGGAGAGGATACAGCCGGTGATTTGATCGGGAGTAAAGCCCGCATTCTGGAGCAAATTCAGCAGCAGGATGCCGTATTCATTGTCGGTGCGTCGGGACTCGGTGGCCAGACGCCAATGTGCCTGCAAGGTTGAGCCGTTGAAGAGGCCGCAGACTACGTTCGTATTCCCGATGTCGATTGCCAATAGCATCGTGACGTCACTCTACCCCAAGCTGAAGCAGGATTTCACCCCCGCAGATGAACGACCTCGGCGCTCCTGATTTCCAACAATGTCGGGGAGAGGGTCGGAGAGTCGTTCGATCTCACCCGTAGGCGAAGGCAGCCGTCCGGGCCAATCGACTCGGCGATCCCCTCCACCGTGCCTTGTTCTTCGAGGGTGACACGGACGGTTCTGCCGAGTGTCGAGCAGCGCCGCGCGAATTCTTCGGCCATGCTGCCGGGGCCGTCATGGAAGAGGCGATCCATTCGTTGCTCGAGTCGAAGCAAGAGGTCGGCCAGAAGTGCCACGCGATCAAACTGTCGTCCCGCTTCTTGAGCGAGGGTGGTGGCGCCTTGCCGAAGGTCCTCGGGGAAGTGGTTCAGCGTTGCATTAATATTGAGGCCGATGCCGATCACGATAGCCATCGTTCTAGCCGCCGTGGTGGTTTGCTCGCAGAGGATCCCGCCGATCTTTTTGTCGTGGATCAAGAGATCATTCGGCCATTTCACCGAGACTGGAAGCCCTGCTTGATCGGAAAGGCAATCGGCCCCCGCAAGGGCAGACAATAGCGGAACCCATGTCAGCCAAGGGACCATGCGAGTGGCGCCCGTTCGAGGTACCGCGATGACCGAGAAATACAGATTGCCCTGCGGCGGCGAATGCCATGTTCGTCCGCGTCGTCCTCGTCCGGCCGTTTGACAGTCGGTGAGGATCACCAGTCCGTGTGAATTGGATGGAACGGCCGCTTGCTGCACATACGTGAGGGCGTCGGCGTTGGTAGAAGCGGTAGTGGCTGAATAGCGGAACACTCTGCCGAAAGCTCGGGTGTGCAGGGAGGCATGAAGACGGTCGATGTCTAGTTGGTTATCGGCGGATGAATCGCTAGCGGGACCGCCCACGGCGTCCTCGCTGTACTGAGAGATCCATGCTGAGGTTGGCTGCGGGAGCAGAATGCGTCAATGCGCCGACCGAAATGTAATCCGCGCCGGCCTGGGCCATGGCGGCGACCGTCTGCAGGGTCATCCCGCCGGAGACTTCCACGAGTGCCCGTTGTTTGATGAGTGCCACCGCTTGTCGAACCTGGGCGGGGGACATATTGTCGAGGAGAATGATGTCGGCCTTGCCGGCTATGGCTTCTTTCACTTCCTGCAAGGTTTTCGCTTCGACTTCAATACGAAGGCCGTGCGGAGCATTGGCGCGGGCGAGGCGGCAGGCTCCGGCGACATCAATGCCGGTTGATCGTAACACCGCGAGGTGGTTGTCCTTGATGAGCACGCCGTCGCCCAGCGAGAACCGATGATTTTTCCCGCCTCCCAGCTGCACCGCCCATTTTTCGAGGGCTCGTAATCCTGGCGTGGTCTTGCGTGTATCGAGGATTCTGGTTGGATATCCACGGACGGCGGCGCAAAACTGCGCGGTGAGTGTCGCGATACCTGAAAGCTGTTGGAGAAAATTCACGGCAACCCGCTCGGCCATCAACAACGAGCGTACATCGCCCAGAACGGTCAGCACCGAGGTCTCAGGCTTCATGGCGCTGCCGTCCTTGACGGCTGTGGTGATGTGCACGGATGGATCTACCGCCAGGAATACTTCGCGGGCAACGGCCACGCCTGCCACCGTCATCGGCTGATGGGCAACAATGGTCGCCGTAGCTTGAAGCGCGCTGGGAAATAAGGCGCTGGTGGTGACGTCGCCATGGGAGAGATCTTCGGCGAGCGCCTGTCGCACCGCGTTGAGAATCGTCTGGGGGTTAGGAGCGCTCAATACGGTTTCGTTCCAAGGTATACAGCTTGATCTGGTCCAGCGCCTGCTGAAGGAGTTGAATCATGTGAGTTTCGCGTTGGAGACGCTCGCGGTGGTCGGTCAATACTTCAGGTGGCGCCTTGGCCACGAAATCAGGATTGCCGAGTTTTTGCTGCGAGCGATCGACTTCTTTTTGAAGCAGCTTCATTTGTTTCTGGACATTTTCTTCGGCCTTCCCAAGATCCGCGTCCTCCATCGAGGTCCGCACTTGGATGGAGCCGCTCGTCAAGATCAAGAGTCCCCCGGGGTTGTCAACGTCGAAGGTCTTGGCGATCCAGAGATTGTCCACGTTCTCCATGTATTCAATCAGCTCTTTATGCTTCGTAAGAACCGAGGCAATGGCTTCCGTTTTGCCATGCACCTTGAAGTGGAGACGTTTGCCAGCGGGGTATCCGAGAATCGCCCGCTGCTGGTTCATCAGGGCTCGACATTCTTCCAGCAGGGCGAACTCCTGGTCGATTTCAGGTGAGTCCCATTCCACGCTGGTAGTCGGGAAGGGCCTGCGGACGATGCTGGTGCCCTCATGCGGGAGCGTCTGCCAGATTTCTTCTGTAATGAACGGCATGAAGGGATGCAGCAACCGCATCATGGTTTCGTACGTCTCGGCCAAGGTTTGCCGCGTGGTCTTTGCCTGTTCGGAAATCGGATCCTTGAGCGCGGGCTTCACCATCTCGATGTACTTGTCACAGTACTCGTGCCAGATGAATTGATAGACCGCGCTGGAGGCGCGGTCGAACCGGTACTGCTCCAACTCTTGAGTGACGGTGTTGATAGCGGCATTCAGGCGACTGAGAATCCAGCGGTCGGGGAACGACCGTTGCGCCGGCGGGACGTCGCGGCGTTCGCCGCCCAGGTGCATGAGCAGAAACCGGGCGGCGTTCCAGATTTTATTCGTGAAGTTCCGGTAGCCCTCAATCCGCTCTTCGGCTAGTTTCACGTCGCGCCCTGGCGATGCCATAGCCGCCAGGGTGAAGCGCAACGCGTCCGTGCCGTATTGCTCCATCACATGCAGCGGATCGATCACGTTGCCTTTGGACTTGCTCATCTTTTGGCCTTCGGCATCGCGGACCAGTGCGTGGATGTAGACATCGCGGAACGGCACCTCGCCCATGAATTTCAAGCCCATCATGATCATGCGCGCGACCCAGAAGAACAGAATGTCGAGGCCGGTGACCAGGGTCGAGGTCGGATAGAAGGCTTTCAACTCCGGCGTTTGCTTGGGCCACCCCAAGGTCGAGAAGGGCCAGAGGGCCGACGAGAACCAGGTGTCCAGGACATCGGGATCCTGGACGAGCGCATCACGGTGGCCCTGTGGACAGGCGTCCGGCTGCGTCTTCGCCACGATCGCGACGGCGTCAGAAGGAATGAGCGGCGCTCCATCCGAACTGCGACGCAGGAATGTCGTGCCATAGCAGGTTTCGCAGTACCAGGCGGGGATCTGGTGTCCCCACCAGATCTGCCGCGAGACGCACCAGTCTTTGATGTCCCGCATCCATCCGAGATAGTTGTTCTTCCAGGCCTCGGGGATGATTCGTACACGCCCGTCTTCGACCACCTGTATCGCCGGTTCGGCCAGCGGCTTGATCTTCACGAACCACTGATCGGACAAGAATGGTTCGACCACTGTCTTGCAGCGATAACATTTGCCGAGCGCCATCTTGTGGGGCTCGGATTTTTCCAGGTATCCCTGCTCGGTGAGGAACTGTTCGATCTTCGGGCGAGCCTTTGCCACGGGAAGATTCTCGACCGCCTCGGAGACGGCAGGATCGGCCAGGGAATCAGCCAATCGAAGGTGGGCATGGAGATCGAGGATTTTAATCCGTTTCAGGTCGTGGCGCAGACCTGCTTCGAAGTCGTTAAAGTCGTGAGCGGGCGTAATCTTGACGGCACCGGTACCGAATTCGCGATCGACCAGGATGGAATCGCCCACGATCGGGATCGCCCGGCTCGTCAATGGCAGCCGTACATGCTTTCCAATCAGGTGGCGGAAACGCTCGTCTTCCGGATGCACGGCAACTGCCGTATCCCCGAACAGAGTTTCAGGACGGGTCGTGGCGACGAGGAGAAACTGCGTAGGATCGTCGGCCAGGGTATAGCGAATCGTATACAACTTGCCGGTGATCTCTTCGTGTTCGACTTCGATATCCGACAGCGCAGTCAGGCAGCGTGGACACCAGTTGATCAAGCGCTCGCCGCGGTAGAGGAGTCCGTCCTGGTGCAAGCGAACGAAGACCTCGCGGACCGCTTCGGAGAGACCGGGGTCCATTGTAAATCGTTCCCGCTGCCAATCGCAGGAGGCTCCCAGCTTCTTGAGCTGGCCGACGATGGTTCCGCCGGATTGTTCCTTCCAGTTCCAGACGCGCTTGAGAAACTCTTCTCGACCGAGTGCTTCTCGCGACGTCCCTTCCGCTTGCAGTTGCCGCTCCACCACATTTTGCGTTGCGATGCCGGCATGATCCGTCCCCGGCATCCACAGCACATTGCGTCCTTGCATGCGACGCCAGCGGATGAGGATATCTTGCAAGGTGTTGTTCAGGGCATGACCGACATGGAGAGATCCCGTCACGTTCGGCGGAGGGATCACCATGGAATAAGGCTGCCCGTGATGGGCGGGGTCGGCGTGAAACAGGCCGGCGTCGATCCAGCGCTGGTACCAGCGGTTTTCGACGTCATGCGGACTGTAGGTTTTGTCGAGTTGTGGGGTGGACATAAGGCGCGCACGTTGCGGCGCGGGCGCATCTTAACATGTGCTGCCGGGGCTCTCAAGACAACGATGGCACCTCAGTGCCGGTGCAAAAGGTTGTAGCGGAGTGAAGCCCTGTGATATACATCCGGCGGTTCAGTCGATGTCGAGTGAACTCGCCGGCCAGCGCGCCGGTTTACCGTTGAAGGAGAGACTATGCCGAGGGGACGTGAGAAGGATCGGAAAGTTCGGAAGAAGCACCGGAAGAATGTCGCGCGCGTGAAGGCGCTGGCCAAGACCCGCCGTGCAGCGGCCAAAAAGGTGAAGCGAGGGTAACGCTTCGAGGCGTTAGTCGGGTGAGCTCAATCGTGTGATCTCGGCCCGGATCTGAGTTTCCGCCACGTCTGGAACGATCCGTTGCACCGCCTGCAGGATCGGGTCTTTCGCCATTTCCCGCACAATCTCCTCGGCCGCCTGTCGCGCACAGTTCGCGGCCATGTGCTCGACTTCTTTTTTGACCAACTGGGTAATCATGTCCAGGTGAGCCTGCAGGGCATGCGGCAGGTGCTTCTGGATGCCGCTGTCCGTGAGCTCGCCGAGTCGTGTGCCTGCCGCTTGCTCGACCAGTGCGGGCGCGATGTCTGTGACGGCCTGGCGGGTCGTCGCCTCTACACTGGCCAGCTGTGCCTCGGTCTGACGTTTCAATTCCTCTTGAATCATGGCGCGCAGACTCGTCTGCAAACGTTCCGGCGCGATCGCGTCTGCGACCTGTTTGTGCACTTCCGCTTGCACGGCCTTGCTCAATGCGGTTCCGAGCTGTCCGTCGACTTCTTTGGCGATGGCTCCAGGAAGCAGAGTGGTGATGGTCTTGTCGGCTTGAACCGTGGTCGAGTGCAACAGATGATCAACCAGGTCCTTCAGGAGCTCTTCCCCCTTGGATCTGGACGAAGACGGAGTGGAGCCCGAGACGGGCTGTGTCGATGATGGGGGCATGGTGGCCTGTTCCTTCTCCCTCTCATGGCGAGGGGGCTCATCGGCGGCGGTGTCTTGAGGCAACTCCTGCTCATCCTCATCGTCGGTACCCGTGGAAACCGGGGGCCACGTGCGCGCCTTGGCCGGTTTTGCGGTGGGACGTCCCGCAGTGCCGGTCAGGATCGTGTTGATTGTCTCGAGGAGTTGCTCGCGTTGAAACGGCTTTTTCAGGAATGCGCGGACACCGAGCGAGCGCAACTTGCTTTCATCCAGGCGATCGGCCGCATCAACCATTGAGATGATGAGCGTCTCGGCCAGATTGTCCTGTCGCCCGATTTCCTTGCAGAAGCCCGAGAAGGTGATCTTTTCCAGATGATAGTCGGCGATGATCAACGCAGGGCTCTGAGCGCGGGCGGCTTCAAGCGCCGAAGGCCCGTCGTGGAATCCTTTGACCGTATGGCCATCCGGCATGGAAAGTTGCTCGACCATGCGATGCACGGCGGGACTGCTGTCGATGACAAAAATGGTGGACCCCATCGGAAATACCTCGCTCTACCCTCTGAGGCGACGCTAACAAAGGGTCTGACAACTGTCAAAGAAAACGCCGAATCCCACTGGTGATGACGAGGTCATCGAGAGCGTGGGCGGGGACAGCGCTGGCGGAGGTTTTGTGCATCCTGATACAATCCGCCCACCTTGCCGGGTGATGGCTTGGATCCCAAGATGAGGAGTGAGTTCGCAGGATGAGCCAGAGTCGCATTCAGGTCGTCTTTTTCGACGCTGCCGATACCCTGTTTCACATTCAAGGGTCCGTGGCGGAGATTTATCTTCAGCATGCGGAACGTCATGGCTTCCGCAGAACGCCTGACTCGCTGGCCTCGATCAAAGCGGCGTTTGCGCGCTCGTTTCGCGATGCGCCGCCGCCGGTGTTCGCCGCGACGGAGCCTGCCGCCATCAAGCAATCGGAGCGCTTGTGGTGGTTCGATATCGTCCACAACGTCTTTTACCGCGTCGGCATGTTTGAGGGGTTCGATGAGTTTTTTGAAGAGGTGTTCGCGCGGTTTGCGCAATCGGAATCCTGGCGGCTGTTTCCGGAAACGCTGGATGTGTTGAATACCTTGAAAGAGCAGGGATACGAGCTGGGGATTATTTCCAATTTTGACTCGCGGTTGTTCTCCGTGCTGCGAGGACTAGAGATCGCGGACTTCTTCGATACGGTGACGATTTCGAGCCTCGCCCATGCCGCAAAACCTTCCGCGCGTATTTTCGAGCAGGCGTTGGACAAACATGCGGTGGACCCAGAAGACGCGCTGCATGTGGGCGATAGCGAGCGTGATGATGTGAAAGGCGCAGTGGCTGTCGGGCTGACCGGGGTGCTGCTGGCTAGAGATATGCCGCCTGGTGCATCGAGCGGAACGACGATCGCGACCCTCCGCGAACTCCTGCCACTGTTGTCACGTCTCCAGTAACAAGGGCACGAGATCTCGCGCGCGTCCCTGCAGGGTGGCGTCGGCCAGACTTGAATGCGGCGTCGAGTCGAGATTGATCTCCACGATAAACGCACCGGCTTGCTTGGCGATGGCGCCGAATCCCGCCGCCGGATAGACCACCCCGGATGTGCCGACGATCAGACAGATATCACTGCGCTGCAGCGCGGCCGTGCTCTTCTCGATGTCCTCTTCCGCAAGTGATTCCCCAAACCAGACGATGTGCGGGCGAAGCAGCCCGCCACAAGACTGGCAGAGGGGCAGGATGGCGATCGGGACGTCCCGGTTTTCCGTGATGCCCCGGCATTGGGTGCAGCGGACCATCCAGATGTTGCCGTGGATCTCGGAGAGTTGTTGAGACCCCGCGTCGCGGTGGAGCCCGTCCACATTCTGCGTGATGAGCCAGAACTGCGTGAACCGTTGCTCCATTGCGGCCACCGCTTGATGTGCCGGATTCGGCCGCTTCGTGGCGATGAGTTCCCGGCGCCAGTTGTACCATTCCCAGACGAGACGCGGGTCACGCGCGAAGGCTTCCGGCGTGGCGAGATCCTCTGCGCGGTAGTGCCGCCAGAGGCCGTCGGCGCCGCGAAAGGTCGGCACGCCGCTGTCGGCAGAGATTCCCGCTCCGGTCAGCACGGTGACAGACCGCGCCGAGGAGAGCTTCTGACGAACAAGGCCAAGCGTGGATCCGGTTCCCATGACGCGGGTGGCTCGCAGGTGATCACTGTTTCAGGCGCGCGGCTGCATGCTATAGTACGCGTCTTTTGAACGCAATGAGTGAGGCATCTCATGAAGCAGATCATGATGGTCGGTGCTGGTTCCGTCGGTGGGTTCTTTGGTGCGCATCTTGCCAAGAATAATCCGAATGTTTCATTTCTCCTTCGCCCGCGCACCTTGGAAGCGGTGAAGCGGAACGGCCTCACGATCAAGAGCGCCAAGGGAAATTTCACCGTCCATCCGCCGGCCGCATCCGATCCCCGGCAACTTGCGACCCCCGATCTTATCATCCTCGCTGTGAAGGCCTACGACCTCGATGAGGTGATGACGCAGTTGGAGCCGGTGCTGACGGAACGCACCGTGATTCTCACGCTGCAAAACGGCATCGATACAGAAGATCGCATCATATCCCGCCTGCATCGGGATTGCGTGGTGGGCGGGGTGGCGTTCATCTATTCGAAGATCGTCGAACCAGGCGTCATTGAGCATTACAAGCGCGGCGGGGTGGCGATCGGAGAATTGATGGGCCATAAGAGTGAGCGTGTCTCCCAGATCACCGACATTTTCAAGCAGGCGGGAATTTCTTGCCAGCTCAGCGAGGATATCCGGAAAAGCAAATGGGAGAAGATGTGCTGGAATTGTGTCTTCAACCCTCTCACGGTGGTCATCGATGACAAGGTGGCGAAGGCGCTCGATCATCCGGAAATGGCCGGCGTCATCCGGCAGATTGTCGGCGAAGTGGCGGCGGTGTCTGCGGCGGTGAAGGTCCCGCTGGCGCCCGACATGGCCGAGAAAGTGGTGAAGTGGACGCAGGAGCTTCGCGACATCCACACGTCGATGTACGACGATTGGAAGGGCAAACGCCCGACAGAGATCGATTACCTGAACGGCTACATCGTGCGGGTCGGGCGGGAATTGGGCATTCCCACACCGGTGAACGAAGCATTGACCGCCATGGTGAAGACGATTACCGAGAAAGAGCTGTCGGGGCCGGGCATTGTGCGCATCGACGGCGCCGTCGTGCAGCCGGTTTCATTGACCAGAACAGCGCTCGGGCAATTGCCGCAGGAGCACCGGGTAGACGATATCAGCGAGGTGATGCCGTCCATGCGTGGTCGTGCCATCCGCGTGAAGGGCCTCTTGGAGATTCCAGCGCTCGCGGTGGACGCCGACCATGTCACCTTTCACTCCGTCGACGGCAAGTATGCCGCCACCCTCACGCTGCAACAAGCCCGTGACTTCGGATTGTTGCTCTACGAGCTTGATGGCCAGCCCCTCTCGGACGGCAAGGGCGGTCCGTATCGTTTGGTGACGCCGGGCTTGGGCGATCTCTGCGCGAATGTGAAGGCGGTGGGACGTATCGAAGTGCGCGCAGGATCGGGGAAGGATACGCGGCCAACCGTCCGGCCGCCGGAATGTGCTGTTGATGGGCAGGGGTGAACGCGCCTCAGGTCGGTGAAGAACGGAGCACCTGGATGCTTCGCCACCGCTCCGAACGGTGTCGCCACAGCATTAATGCCATGCGCAGCGTCCAGTCGGCGATCATCGCCAGCCACACGTAGAACACTCCCATGGAAAGC
Organism: Nitrospira sp.; assembly: GCA_016788885.1. Lineage (NCBI taxonomy): Bacteria > Pseudomonadati > Nitrospirota > Nitrospiria > Nitrospirales > Nitrospiraceae > Nitrospira > Nitrospira sp. Next base: position 19,818 of record JAEURX010000070.1, read on the forward strand.
CAGTAGCCTGCCATGATGGCAAGGGGGATGCGCACACCCCACATGCCGATCATCGTCGCGATCATGACGAATCGGGTATCGCCCGCGCCGCGCAGGGAGCCGGCCACCACCATGGTGAAGGCGAGGGGAATCTGCAGCAGGGCCACGATTTTCAGAAACAGCGTACCCAACTCGATCACGGCCTCGTCGCTGGTGAAGGCGCGGAGCAGAGCATAGGGGAACAAGAAAAAGACCACTCCCATGGCCGACATCATGTAGACGGCCAGCCGGTTCGCTTCCCAGGTTTCCAGCTTCGCCCGGGTGTACTTGCCGGCGCCGATGCTCTGTCCCACCATCGTGGCCGCTGCGATTGCGAAGCCGTAGCCGGGAAGAAACGACAGGGATTCAATCGATAACCCGACCTGGTGGGCCGCATAGGCGACAGTGCCGTACATCAACACAATCTTTGTGTAGAGCAGGATGCCGGCTTGCTGGACGACGCGCTCACCCGAGACCGGCGCCCCCACGTGCCAGATCGTGCGAATCAAATCGAACCGGAATCGGTGGGAGCAGCGAAGCATGGGCCGGCAGTGCGTGAGTAGGTACAGACATCCGGTTGCTTCCGCGATGCCGACCGCAATGGCCGCGCCATTGATGCCCAATGCCGGCAGCCCCCAATGGCCATAAATGAGGGGAATCGCGATGGCAATGTGGAGCAGGTTGACCACGATCATCGCGTACATCGGTGTTTTGGTGTCGCCCGTGCCTTGCAGGATCGAGGAGAGTACCTGCAGCAGGATCGTAAATGGAATGAGCAGGAAGATCAGGTTCGAGTAGGGGAGTGCGAGGTGAATCACGTCTGCTTGCGCCCCAAGCACATCCATCGCCAGCCGATTCACCAGAAGGCCCAGGCTCAAGAGGCCGAGCGAAATGAGGATGGACAGTCCGAGGAAATGACGCGTCGCCTGTCCCGCATCCTCGTGCCGGCGGGCGCCCCACAATTGCGCCACGATGACATTGGATCCGACCGAGAGCCCTGATACCAAGGTTGTGGCGATAAAGGCCAGCAGCTGGCCCAGGCCGACAGCCGCAATCGGGACGGCCCCTAATCCTCCGACCAGGAAGACGGCGACAATGCCTTCAGCTCGTTGCAGCAGACTGCTGACGGTCACGGGAAGCGCCAGCGTGAGGACCGAGCGTCTGATTTGGGCGATGCCATTTGCCATGCGGCGTCATCCTAACAGAACCAGGTCCGCTTCGTGGAACATCTCGCTCGCCGGACGGGACTGGACAAGGCCCATCGCGCTTCGGTAGCCTGCAGAAGCCTATGTTGATCTCACCCGAGCCTGCCGCGCGCTCCGCGTATCGGCTGTCCAAATCGCGATATTTGTCGGGCTTGCAATGTCATAAGCGTCTGTACCTGGAAGTGCATGCTCCGGGGTTGGCGACCCAGCCGGATGCCGCCACTCAGGCGATTCTGGATATGGGGACGGATCTCGGTGAACTCGCCCGTCAACGTTTTCCCGGAGGGCGGCTCGTCACGGCCGGCTACCGACAATCCCAAGAAGCCCTGGCGCAAACGGCGGAGTTCCTCCAGGATCCGACCCTATCGGCAATCTTTGAAGGCGCGTTTCAGTTTAACCAGGTGCTGGTCCGTGTGGATGTCCTGCAACGTGTCGGGGTGAATGAGCTGGGGCAACCGACCTGGCGGCTCGTCGAGGTGAAGTCTTCCACCAAGGTGAAGGCCACCCATGTCGACGATCTGACGATCCAGAGCTATGTCCTCGAGGGACTCGGACTGGTGCTGGCGGATATTTGCCTGATGCACGTGAATACGCAGTACGTATTCGACGGGCAGCATATCGATCTCGACCAGCTGTTCGGTATCCGTTCATTGACCGAGACTGTGCGGCCACGATTGCCCGAAGTCAGTGCGCGACTCGCGGCTATGCAGACCATGCTGGAAGCCATGTCGGCCCCGGGCATTACGCCCGATGAACATTGTCAAAGCCCGTACGAGTGTCCCTTCTGGAACCATTGCACCGAACACAAACCGGCTCGCTGGATCTATCATTTGCCGGGGAGCAGCAAGACGGTCGTCCAGCTCCGTGAGTTAGGCGTGGAGACGATCGACGAAATTCCCGATCATGTTGCACTCACCCCCGTGCAACGGCGGGTCAAAGAGAACCGGGAATGGATCGGAGAGGGCCTGCGGTCGGCCCTGGAGACGGTCGTCCATCCCGTGCATCATCTGGATTTTGAAACCTTCATGCCGGCAGTGCCGAAATTTCTGGATACGAGACCCTACCAAGTCATTCCGACTCAATGGTCCAATCACATCGAGCAGCATGACGGTACGCTGATGCATGCCGAGTTCCTGTGCCGGGACGAGCGGGATCCCAGGGAGGAATTGGCCATCACATTATTGGAATCGCTCGGACAGACGGGCAGCATCTGCGTCTATTCGAGTTATGAACGGTCGGTCATCGAGCGGCTGGCGGAGGATTTCCCGTCGTTACGCAAAGATTTGAAACGGGTGGTGGCCAGGTTGTGGGATCTGCATGTGATCATCCGTGATCATTATTATCATCCGGCCTTCGAGGGCAGTTACTCGATCAAAACCGTCTTGCCGGCCGTGGTGCCGTCTCTGAGTTATGACGACCTGGCGATTCGGGATGGGGGCGTGGCGGCTTGTGAGTACAGCCGGATGATTTTTACCGTGACGGACTGGATCGAGAAGGCTCAGATTCAGGAGGCGCTGCTGCGATATTGTGAACGTGACACCCTGGCCATGGTCGAGTTACGGAGGGAATTGAAGCGTCGAGCCGGTTAGTGCCTGCCCCGCGTGCGAATCCATTTCACCATCTGCAGACAGGTTGATCCGAGTTTTTCATCCGCCATCAGTGCGATTCCACCCAAGGCCAACAGCGTCATCACCAGCGCCGAGTCGGTTTGTTCGAACATGTTGCCCTCCTGTGTGGACCAGAGACTACCCTGGCCGGACGGAGGCGAACAGACCACTAGAGGAAGGGGGAGGCACGATCTTCGGTAGGTGCGGCGGTTGGAAGCAGCGATTTCTCTACCATGCGTAGGCATGCGAAAACGTAAGAATTTGCCGCCAAGCCGCCTTGAAAACGGGTTCCAGGGGCGCCACTTCTGGATGGCGGAGAAGGTGGGCATTCGAAGTCGCGCCTGCGCGCTCCCACTGAGGGGGCCTGCCCCCTCGTGTCTCCCCACGCAGGGGAGTGTCTCCCCTGCGATCCCCCTCGTTCGAATCCCACCGCATCAGTTCACGATGGCGATTCGACTCGCACATTTTGCCAATCTTACATGCACTTCTAGATGGCGGAGAGGGTGGGATTCGAACCCACGGTCCCTTTCAGGACAACGGTTTTCGAGACCGTCCGATTCGGCCGCTCTCGCACCTCTCCGCGCAAGGCCAGGCAAAGACCCGCAGCTTACCGTGGACGTCTGTGAGATTCAAATGAAATCATGAGGTTGAGAGGAATTTCTTTCACCCTTACGGAAAACCGTGAATTGAAGGGAAACGTGATTCCATTTTGTGGTGACACCATGAGGCCATAGACGGACCTGGCAGCGGACAGCCGGCTGGAAACCATCGTCAGACTTATGATTTTCGAGAGGGCATCCGAATAAGTCTACGCAGGTGTCCCGCATACGCCTCCTGCGCCCACTGGGGTTGAGCATTCTGTGGTCAGACATCCACCGGTCACCATTCCAGCCGGCGATACCATTCTTGATGTGCTGCGTCGGCGGGCTGAGCACCAGCCTGAGCAGGCCGCGTACGTCTACCTGCGTGACGGACTGAACGCCGACACGGTGTTGACGTATCGAGACCTGGTCTCCCGTGCTCAGTCGATCGCCGGCTATCTGCAAACCCGGTTTTCCCTGGGGGAGCGACTCCTCCTGGTGTATCCACCGGGTCTTGAATTTGTGCAGGCCTTTTGGGGAGCCCTCTATGCCGGTCTCATTGCCGTGCCGGTTCCGCCCCCGGATGCATTTCGGGTAAAAGCCGGTGTCGCACGCGTCCAACGCTTCGCGGAAGATGCAGGCGCCGCCGGCGCGTTAAGCACTGCTCACATTGTCGAAGCGCTCCGGTCGCAAGAGTGCGCAATCACGTTAGACCATTGGATCACCGGTGACCACGCGCGCTCGGACGATTCGTCCTGCTGGACTGACCAGCGTCCACAGGCCTCACAGCTCGCGTATCTCCAATATACGTCCGGCTCGACCTCCACACCGAAAGGGGTGATGGTCAGCCATGGGAACATGACCGCCCAGAGCCGGTGCATCACCGAGGCCGGTCATTACGATTCCGGATCAGTCACCCTTTCCTGGATGCCGCATTTCCATGACTATGGACTGGTGAAAGGCATCATCCACCCGGCGTGGATCGGCCGGCCCTCGTATCTGATGTCGCCGCTCACGTTTCTGAAGCGCCCATTGCGATGGCTTGAAGCGATTCAACGATATGAGATCACGCATAGCGGCGCGCCCAACTTTGCGTATCGGCGTTCCGTGGAATCGACGACGCCTGAGGAACGGGCCAACCTGGACTTGTCACGTTGGCAGGTCGCGAGCTGCGGGGCCGAGCCCATCGCGCCGGATACCATCGAACGGTTTACCGAGGCATTCGCGCCAGCCGGATTCCGGCGCGACGCCTTTTCCCCCGCATACGGAATGGCGGAATACACGCTCCTTATTTCGTTGAAGCGCGAAGGGGTGGCGCCCACCGTCACGACGCTGGATGCCGCAGCGCTGGAACAGGGCGCGGTCATTGAGGCCCGCGCGAATGGGGGGCACGTTCGACGGGTGGTCGGATGTGGCATGCCGGTCGGCGATACCCGGGTGGTGATCGCCCATCCCGAAACGCGTTCCCGTTGCGCGGTGCAACAGGTCGGAGAAATCTGGCTTTCCGGCGCGAGCACCACAGAGGGCTATTGGAACAAACCCGACGAAACCGCGCACACGTTTGGCGCGAGACTCGAGGATACCGGCGAAGGGCCGTTCCTCCGAACCGGCGACCTCGGGTTTGTCCAAAATGGGGAAGTCTTTGTCACCGGTCGCGTGAAAGATCTCCTGATCGTTCGAGGCAGAAATCACTACCCTCAGGACCTCGAACGCACGGTGGAGTCGTGTCATGAACTGCTCCGGGCAGGGGGAACTGCCGCATTCTCCGTGGAGGACGCCGGGGAGGAAGCTGTGGTTGTTGTCCAGGAACTAGCGCGTCAGGCGGTTGTTCCGGACGTCGAGGCCCTCGCGGCCGCGATCCGTCAGGCCGTCTCGGAACAGCATGATCTCCACGTGTCCTCCATCGTGTTCATCAAGGCGGGAAGCCTTCCCAAAACGTCCAGTGGAAAAGTACAACGGCGGGCCTGTCGTGAGCTGTATCTGGCAGATCGCTTGGCGGTCATTGGACAAAGTCTGGTGGCGGCCCCATCCGTCTTGCCGTCGATCACGATGAACGGCCTAGCCGACCTGCGTGCCTTGTCGTCGAAGGTCCGTCGACAGCGCATTGTGCATGACGTGCAGCGGCTGATCGCCGATCGCCTTGGGCGGAGCGGGGAAGCCATTCCCTCCCATCACCCGATCCATCGCCTGGGACTTGATTCGTTGATGGCGGCAGACGTGCTGCATCGCATCGAGGAGTCGTTTCAGGTGCCGTTGTCCCTGCACGTCCTTCTGGGAGGCGCGACGATCGATGATCTCGCTGCGACCATCGATCGTGAACTAAACAACGGGGAATCCACCACGCCGGCGGTCGACTCCAGCCAGGCCGAAGCAGAGGCCGTGGGACCGCTGTCGGAGAATCAGGCGGCATTGTGGTTCCTAAGTCGCCTCGCGCCGGACAGTGCCGCGGCAAACGTCGCGGTGTTGCTGCACGTACCGCCTACCCTCGAGCCGGTGACTGTGCGGGAGGCGCTGGAGCGAGTTGCCGCGCGCCATCCGATGCTGCGCACGACGTTTGAAACGGAGGCGGATGTCCCTGTCCAACGAGTGCACGATCGTCTCCTGCCTGGCTGGATCGTTGTCGAGAGTACGGCGTGGGAGTGGCACCGCCTGCGACAGGAGGCGATGACCCAAGCTGCGATGCCGTTCGACCTGGTGCAAGGGCCGCTGTGGAACGCCTGCTTCTTTCGCGGTTCCGGACAGAATTGGTTGTTGTTGGTCGCCCACCATATCGTGGTAGATGGCTGGTCGATGTTGCAGCTGGTCGAGGACATCAAGCATCACTGTGCGATGGCAACTCGGCCTGTTCCGGGAGGGGACGAACCTGTCGAAGGTCCTCCCGTATCCTACCGAGAGTTTGTCGAGTGGCATCGAACGGTGTTAGCCGGCCAGGAGGGCCGAACCCTGTCTCAGTATTGGAAGACACGGCTGAGCGGCGAATTGCCAAGCTATGACACCCTCTATGACAGGCCTCCGGCGACAATCGAGCCCAGTCACTATGCCTGGCATGCGTTTCAACTCGACCAGCACCTTGTCGAGCGCCTCAAGACACTCGCCCATGAGCAGGGCACGACGTTGTACGTCGTGTGCCTGGCCGCCCTTCAGGTCCTGCTCCATCGGTATACGGATCATGAAGACACGCTGGTCGTCACGCCTGTGTTCGGTCGTAGTCGAGCGCGATTTGCCAGGACCATCGGTGATTTTGTCAACATGTTGGTCCTGCGGGATAGCCTGCGATCAGGGTGCACCGGCCGTGAATTGCTGACACAGACGAAACAGTGCCTGCTTGAGGCCCTCGCACATCAGGACTATCCCTATGCGCGGCTCGTATCGGATGTGCGTCCGATTCACCAGGGGCATCGGGCCCCGCTGGCGCAGGTGTTATTCGCACTCCAACCGTTTGCGCTCCTCGCCGAACTCGACATCCGTAGGAATGTCACGCAGCCTGCGGTTGCCGAGGCCGGCCTCTCTCCCTGGGCGTCGTTTGTCATCCCTCAACAGAGCGGGCAGTTCGATCTGTGTGTCGAGATGGCGGAATCGGAACAGGGGCTGAGCGGGTATTTCGAATATAAAGATGCCCTGCTGTCGCCGGATCGGATCGCACGGATGCAGGAGCATTTTGTGCGTCTGCTCGAGGCGTTGGCAGACAATCCCGGTCGCACGGTCGGTTCCTTGCCGCTCATGTCCGAGATCGAACGACGCGACACGGTGATGTCGTGGGGACAGTCTTCTGGTGGCATGAAGCCGGACCAGTGCCTCCATCGCTTGATCGAACAGCAGGCGAGGCGCACACCTGATGCCGTTGCCGTGGAGCAGGACGGGCAGAGTGTGACCTATCGAGAACTCGAGTCGCGGGCCAACCGTCTCGCCCACTACTTACGCCGCCGAGGGGTCGAGCCGGGGATCGTCGTCGGGCTCTGTCTCGAACGTTCGATCAATTTGATCGTGGGCATGTTGGGCATTCTTAAATCGGGTGGGGCGTATCTCCCGTTGGATGCCGATTATCCGACCGAGCGGCTGGAGTACATGCTGCGCGACAGCGAGGTCCGCGTGCTGGTCACGCAGCAGGAGCAGTTGGCCCGTCTTCCTGCGACGAATCCCCATACGGTGTGTCTGGATTCCGAGTGGGACCAGATTGCCCGGCTCCCTGACGATTCCCTCCAGGGCACCGATGCCCTCGACAATTTGGCCTATGTGATCTACACGTCAGGATCTACGGGGCACCCCAAAGGCGTGATGATCGAGCACCGATCGATCGTCAACTATGTTCAGGGCATCACCGGTATTGTCGGCCTGACGGCTTGGGACCGGGTCCTACAATTCGCGTCGATGAGTTTCGATACCGCCGCAGAGGAAATTTTCCCCTGCCTGGCCACCGGGGCGACCCTGGTATTGCGCACGCCGATGATGGTCGATTCGGTGTCGGGATTTCTGGAGCGCTGCCGCCAGTGGAACCTGACGATGCTCGACCTCCCGACCGCCTACTGGCACGAAGTCGTGACGCGCATGGATTTGGAGCAACTGCACTTCCCCGAAGCAGTGAAGACCGTGATCATCGGCGGGGAGCGCGTCCTTCCGGCACTCGTGCAACGGTGGACCCGGCACGTCGGGACGCGCGTTCGTCTGCTCAATACCTACGGGCCGACCGAGACCACCGTGGCAGTGACCTGGGCAGACCTGACCGATGCGAACGCGCATGGCGACAGCATCGGCGATCTTCCGATCGGACGTCCGATTCCCCACGCGTCGGTCTATGTCTTGGATCGTCAGCAGCAATCGGTTCCCGTTGGGGTGGCCGGCGAGTTGTACATCGGTGGTGTGGGTGTGGCGCGGGGATATCGTGGTCGGCCCGATCTGACCGCGGCCAAGTTCGATTCCGACCCCTTTTCCAACCGTCCGGACGCGCGTCTGTATCGCACGGGCGATCTGGTGCGGTGGCGTTCGGATGGACAGTTGGATTTTTGCGGGCGTGTCGACCGTCAGGTCAAGATTCGTGGATTCCGCGTTGAGTTGGAGGAAATCGAAGCCGTGCTGAATCGCCATCCCGATTTGGAGCGGGCGGTGGTGGAGGTGCGGGAGGATCAACCCGGTGACAAGCGGATTGTGGCATTCATGGTCCCGAGGCCGAACAATCGTCTCGGTCTGCTGCAGTTGCGAGAACAACTTCGCACACAATTACCCGCGCACATGATTCCCTCAACGTTCATTGAGCTTGAAGCGCTGCCGTTGACCGTCAATGGGAAGGTTGATCGACGTGCCTTGCAGGTCGCCGCGGATAGCCGGGCCAGCAAGGTAGACCTGACCTCGGCCTATCTGGCTCCGCGGACTCCGCTCGAGCAGGTGTTGGCCGACATCTGGGGGGAGATTCTTCAGCTCAAAGATGTCGGCGTGCACGACAACTTCTTCGAGCTAGGCGGACATTCCCTGTTGGCGACGCAGTTGGTGTCCCGAGTGCAGGCGCTGTTCCGTATTACGGTGCCGTTGCGACGCGTGTTTGAACGCCCCACCATCGCGACGTTGGCCGAGGTGGTCAAGGAAGCGCAGCAAGGCCAGTCAGGGATCCAGGACAACAAGGCATACGAGATAACAAGGGCCGCCCGCGGTGGTCCGCTCCCGTTGTCGTTCGCGCAGGAACGGATGTGGTTTCTCTACCAACTGTCACCTGAGGCCGCAGCCTACAACATTCCCGCCAGCGTGCGCCTTCATGGTCCGCTGAATAAACCGTCGTTGCGCTGGGCGGTGGGCGAACTGGTTCGTCGCCATGACGCGCTTCGGACCACGTTTGCACAGGTCGACGGACAACCGCGCCAGATCATCCATGACTCGTTGGAACCGCTCTGGGCGGAGGAAGATGTGCGTCGTTTGCCGGCTGAAATGCGTGAACCACGAACCTTGGAGCTTGCGACGATAGAAGCCCGGCGGCCCTTCGATTTGGAGCGGGGGCCTCTGTTGCGGATTCTCCTGATTCAGGTCGGTGATGAGGATCACGTGCTGGTCGTGAGCACCCATCACATCATTTCGGATCAATGGTCGTACGGCGTGATCGCCCGTGAATTGGTGGGCTCCTACAACGCGTGTTGCGGGAGAAAGCCGTTTGGGATGGCGCCTGACCTGGTAATTCAATACGCCGATTTCGCGCAGTGGCAGCGCCGCTGGCTCACCGGATCGGTGTTAGCCGAACAGCTTGCACATTGGAAGACCAAGTTGACGGATCTGCCGGTATTGGCCTTGCCGGCCGATCGGCCGCGGCCTCCGGTGCATTCCTTCAAAGGCGATCATGTGTCGATCGACCTGTCCTGGTCACTGATCAATCGCCTCAAGCAGTTGAGCGTCCGCGAGGGCGCGACCCTCTACATGGTCTTCCTGGCCGGTTTCTTCGGCCTGCTGCACCGGCTCACACAACAACGCGATCTCGTCATCGGGACGCCGATCGCCAACCGCAACCGCCTCGAAATCGAAGACCTCATCGGGACGTTTGTGAATACGTTGGTCCTACGAACCGAGGTCACAGGCGAGCTGACCTTCCGTGAGTTGTTGCGGCGAGTGCGCGATCTGACGCTCGACGCCTATGCCCATCAGGACGTGCCGTTCGAGAAGCTCGTGGAGGAACTGCGGCCGGACCGAAGTCAGGGCGGGCTTCCACTGGTACAGGTGTTATTCAATTTCGCCAACACCCCGTTCGCGCGAACGGAATTCCAGCATCTGTCCTGGACGCCCTATGAGGTCAGTCGTGGGGCGGCCCAATTGGATCTCGGGCTGTCCATCGATCCGCTCGCGTCGCGCAAAGCCTATCTGGAATTTAATACCGACTTGTTCGACCGGAGCTCGGCCGAGCGGTGGCTCTCGCAATACCGTCAGCTCATGGAAGCGGTCGCGAATCATGCAGAAGACACGCTGGGACGGGTCGCGATGCTGACCGCAGAAGAGCAACATCGGATATTGCGAGAGTGGAACGCAACGGAAAGAGTGTTCGATCAGGCCGTCTGCGTTCCACAACTATTCGAGTTGCAGGTCGCACGAACCCCCGACGCCCTTGCGCTGGTGTTCGAAGGGGTTGAATGGTCGTACGGCGCGCTGAATCGGCGTGCCAACCAGCTGGCGCATCATTTGCGCAACTGCGGCGTGGGACCGGATCTCGTCGTCCCGGTGTTTCTCGAGCGTTCCCCGGAGCTCCTGATCACGCTCCTGGCCGTCATGAAGGCCGGGGGCGCCTATTTGCCGCTGGTTCCAGGCCTGCCCATCCGGCGACTGGCCGCCATGATCGAAGCCAGCCACGCGGCCCTGTTGGTGACGGATTCCACGCTGGTCTCGAGCCTCCCGCAGCATCAGCTGCCGGTGGTCTGTCTGGATCGGGATGCGGAACAGATCGCGCGTTGCGACGACAGGAACCCTCGGCCATTGGCGGGTCCTGAACATCTGGTCTACGTCTTGTTTACGTCAGGCTCGACCGGCCAACCGAAGGGCGTGGAGATCGAGCATCGCGCACTCGTGAATTTCCTACGCTCCATGCAGCAGGAGCCGGGGATGACCGCTCGTGATGTGGTGATGGCCCTGACGCCGTTGTCCTTCGATATCGCCGGTTTGGAATTGTACCTTCCCCTCCTCACGGGCGCCCGGATCATTCTCGCCAATCGGCAGCAAGCCATGGATGGAGCGTGGCTCCAACGCGAGTTGGACCAGGGCTCGGTCACCGTCATGCAGGCGACGCCGGCGACCTGGCGCATGGTGCTGCAGTTCGGGTGGAATGGGGGGAGAAGCGTCAAGGTGTTGTGCGGTGGAGAGGCACTCCCTCGCGAATTGGCGCAGGAGCTGCTTAGCCGGGCTGGTTCAGTATGGAATGTGTATGGTCCTACGGAGACCACGATCTGGTCGACGCTCGAGCGCGTTCGCACCGCCGACCGTCTGATCGCGCTCGGCAAGCCGATTGCCAATACCCAGGTCTATGTCTTGGATGCCAACCGGGAACCGGTGCCGGTCGGCATACCGGGTGAATTGTATATCGGTGGAATGGGGTTGGCGAGGGGCTACAGAGGGCAGCCTCAATTGACGGCGGAGCGTTTCGTCTCGAACCCGTTCCGTTCGGGCGAACGGATGTATCGCACGGGTGACCAGGTGAAGTGGTTGCCGGACGGGCGGGTGGAGTACATCGGCCGGATCGACTATCAGGTGAAATTGCGCGGGTTCCGGATCGAGCTCGGGGAAATCGAATCGGTGTTGGCCGATGATTCGACCGTGAAACAGGCCGTCGTGATCGTGCGGGAAGACGTTCCGGGAGATAAACGGTTGGTCGCCTATGTGCTCCCACGCGATGGCGCGGTCTGCGATCCCCAAGCCCTCCGTCGCGCGCTGCGGGAGGCGGTGCCGGATTACATGGTTCCAACGGCGATCGTCCCTCTCGTAGAGTTTCCGCTGACGCCGAATGGAAAAGTCGATCGGCGCGCCTTGCCTGCGCCCTCCGTTGAACCGGAGCATGACGGCGGCCAGGCGATCGAGCCCCGGAATCGGCTCGAATTGCAGTTGGTGGCCATTTGGGAGCAGGTTCTGGGCATTACGCCCATCGGCGTGCGAGACAACTTCTTTTCGCTCGGCGGGTATTCCCTGCTGGCGCTGCGGATGTTCAGTGCCATCGAACACACCTTCGGCAAGCGCCTGCCGATGGCGGTCCTCTTCCAGGCTCCGACGATCGAGCAGTTGGCAGATGTGTTGGCCGACGAGGGCTGCTCCGTGCGCTGGCGATCCCTGGTGGCGATTCAGCCGGAAGGGAAGAAGACGCCGTTTTTTGCGGTGCCGGGAGTCGGAGGCAATGTGCTGGTGTTTGCGCGCCTCGCGAAACTGTTGGGGGGCGATCAACCGTTTTACGGCCTGCAGGCACGCGGGCTGGACGGTAGAGAAAAACCGTTCATGCGGGTCGAGGACATGGCGGCCCATTACATCGAGGAGATCCGTTCCGTTCAGCCGAAAGGGCCATACCTGATCGGCGGGACGTGCACCGGTGGCCTGGCGGCCTATGAAATCGCACAACAGCTGACGGCGCAGGGGGAAGAGGTGATCCTGGCCGTGATGGAGTCGTGGCATCCGCGATCTTATCTGACGCACTGGAGCCGACCGCCGTATCTCCTCTGGCCCTTGCTCTTCGTGGGGATGAAAATCACGACCTACCTGCGCCTCATGCGGCAGCTGCCTGTTCGTGAATGGGGAACATTCTGGAAGGGAAAATTGCACCGGCTGTGGAATATGATGCATCACACCGAGTCCGTCGAGCATCAAGACGAATTTCTGTACAAAGACCAAGTGACGTACGCGACCTTCCATGCCGTGGCTCGGTACGAGCTGAAACCGTTCCGAGGGCAGGTCTTGAACGTCATCGCATCCAAACATCCCCTGACGAACTCCAGTGACGACACGCGATTGGTCTTTGGAGAGTGGGCCATGGGGACCAGCCGGACGATCTATCTCCCCACTGAAGACTCCGGGCGGTTGTTTATTGCTCCCCAGGTGCAAGAACTGGCGCAGCATCTCGCAGCATTTTGGGAGGAAGCCGGAGCGGTGATGCGCCAACATCCGGACGGGCAGGGCAATGGGCCTGCGTCGAAAGCCGCCTAGCCGATTTCGGGTTGATCATGATCAAGCTGTATCGATTCCTTCTCTTTCTGCTGCGTGATGCCAGGACCATGATGGTCCTCATGGTGTTGACCGGGCTCCTGGCCGGCCTCTCCAGCGTGGGCCTGCTGGCGGTGATCAACAAACTGATCAATGGAGCCGGAGCGACCGCGGATGGGTTGGCGCTCGCGTTTATCGGGCTGGCGCTCTTGAAAGTCAGTTCGAACTATCTGTCTCAACTGCTCCTTGTGACCTTCGCGCAGAAAACGATTTTAAAGCTGGGCATGGATCTGTGCTGGAAAGTGGTGCGCGCGCCCTACCGCACGTTGGAGCGCCGGGGCTCCCATGAAATTCTCGCGACGCTGACGGATGATACGAATGCGATGGCGTGGGCCGTCAATGGGCTGCCGGGCCTGGCCATCAATGTGGCTATTCTTGCCGGGTGCTCTCTCTATCTGGCGTGGCTCTCCTGGCAGGCCTTTCTCGGGGTCGTGATCCTTGCCGTTTTAGGATTGGTAGGGTATCGCCAGCTCTATAACCGGGTCCTGCAGTCGTCGTTGGCGGTCCGTGATGCGAAGGGCGCGTTGTTCGAACATTTCCGTAGTCTGACGGAGGGGATGAAGGAGCTGATGTTGCATCGCGGTCGCCGCGAAAGCTTCGTCGAGCAAGATATCCGGCACGCGGCCGAGGCCCTCCGGCACCACAATCTGGTCACGACCAAACAATACCTGACGACGGATTCCTGGACGCAGGTGCTCTTTTACGGGTTGATCGGGGTCATCCTCCTTCTGTTTCCGCGGATGTTGTCTCTTTCCGGCGAATCGTTGACGGGGTATGCCTTTGCGATGCTGTATATGATCGGTCCGATGTGGGGCTTGCTGGGGATGATCCCGACGTTGAGTCGCGGTCAGGTCGCCTTGGAAAAAATTGAATCCTTGGGGCTGGCGCTTGATGAGGGGCGTCAGGAAGGTGGCGCCGAGCGGCCGGTGGTACATGGCAGCCACTGCGTGGAGTTTTCTCAGGCGGTGTTCGCCTACGAATCCAAAGGGGAGGATGAACGTCCCTTCAATCTAGGGCCGCTGGACGTGTCGATTCGTTCGGGGGAACTGGTCTTCATCATCGGGGGCAACGGCAGCGGCAAATCGACGTTGGTGAAGGTGCTCACGGGGTTGTATCTGCCGCAACAGGGCCAGGTGAAGCTGGACGGCGATGCCATTGTGCCGGCGACGCAAGACTGGTATCGGCAACATTTTGCAGCGGTCTTCTCGGATTTTTATCTCTTCAAAAAGTTGCTTGGGCTCGATCCCTCCCTTGTGGCGACACAGGCGGATGGATGGTTGAAGACCCTGCGTATCAATCACAAGGTCAGCATTCAGGACGGGGAATATTCCACGATCAACCTCTCGCAGGGGCAACGGAAGCGTCTCGCGCTGGTGACCGCCATGCTGGAAGACCGGCCGTTTTATGTTTTCGATGAATGGGCTGCCGATCAGGATCCTCAATACAAGGAAGTCTTTTACGGGGAGTTGCTGCCGGAGTTGCGGGCGCGAGGAAAGGGCGTGATCGTCGTGACGCATGACGACCGCTATTTTCATGTGGGCGACCGCGTGTTAAAACTGGACGAGGGAAAGATCGTCGAAGCGTCACCAGGCCATGTTCATGTCCCGCCGCGCGCCACTCCTGTGCTCAAACCAGTCGCGCGATCATCGGGGTAATGCGCGCGATGTGTGTCTTGTCGATAGAATGATGTCGCATCCGTCCAATTTCTCCTCCGCATCCACAGCCTTTCCCGTCCTGGGATCTTCCGACGTACACGTCTGGTTCTGCGACCTCCTGCACTATGCCGCTGATCAAGAGGTTCTCGCCGCACTGCTGTCCGGCGATGAGCGGGTGCGCGCGGCTCGGTTCGCGTTCGATCGGGACCGGCAGCGATTCGTCCTCTCGCATGCGTTGCTGCGCCTGCTGCTATCCCGCTACACCCACATGCATGCAAGGCAGATCCACTTTGCCACCGGCCCGCATGGGAAGCCGGCGATCAGTGGTGCAGGCGCGGCGTCTCAGCCGATCCAATTCAGTCTGTCCCATTCCGGGCCCATTGCGCTGGTGGCGGTGGCACGCGGTCTGGCGGTTGGGGTAGACGTGGAGGTGCGGAAGGCCGATGTCGACTCACTCAAACTGGCCCAGCGGTTTTTTGCTCCACGCGAATCACAGCTGATCACGGCCGCCGAGGGCGATGACCGCGCGCGGATGTTTTATCGACTGTGGGCGGCCAAGGAGGCCTATCTGAAAGGGAAAGGCGTGGGGCTTTCGTTGGGACTGGATCGCTTTGACGTCGTGTTCGACGGGATGTCACCGGTCGCCACGGTGCGGTGGACGGATTCAGGAACAATCGACCAACCCTGGACGATTCGTTCGCTTTCGCTTCCTGATCATCTGGCGGGCGCGGTCGCCGTCGAAGGCGATGCGTGGGAGCTGCATCACTACGAGTCGACGGCCTATTCGTTCTACTGACCCAACTTCCTCTGTACCGCCTCTCTTCTCAGCTCGCGAAAAAAATCCTGCAGCAGACTCTGGCTCTCTTCCGCACACACCCCGCCGATGACGTCCACACGATGGTTCAGTCTGGGTTCCGGGGGAATGTTCATGATGGATCCGCAGGCGCCCGCTTTCGGGTCCGGCGCTCCGAAGACCAGACGCGGAATACGAGCCAGGACGATCGCGCCGATGCACATCGTGCAGGGTTCGAGGGTGACGTACAGCGTGCAGTCGATGAGGCGCCAGCTCTTCGTCTGCTTGGCAGCGTCCCGGATGGCAAGCATTTCCGCATGCGCGGTGGGGTCCTGATCAGTTTCACGGAGATTATGGGCCCGGGCGATGACGATGCCATCGCGGACGAGCAGGGCGGCGATCGGTACTTCGCCGATCAGCGGCGCCTCTCGAGCGAGGGCCAGGGCCTGCTGCATAAACTGGCTATCGAGATCCTGGGGCAGGGACATGGTGTCGTGGTACGTGTTGGTCGGCGGTACAAACCCCCGTCATCGGGGGCAAGAACGCATGCTAGCATGTTTGGGGCAGGAAACCGCAGTGGAACGTTTGTCGGGAAGGATGGGCTGACGGCTAGATTTGACCGATCAAGTAGATGGCCCCGGTCGGCTCCGGACGCCCGCCGTCCGGCTCCACGGTGACGGCGAATTTCTTCATGCGTGGAAACTCACCCATGTTTTTGATGAACATGCGGGCTTTTTGGCCTGCATCCAATCCGAACACACCCGCGCTCACCGGTTTGTCGTCGATGGCCCAGAGCTGATAAACCTTTCCGCTCGGGAGCGCAGGCAGATTGAACGCATAGAGCCAGGCCTTCTTAGTGGTCGGGTCGAACAGCAGGAACGCGCCTGCCGACTTCGCCATCTCGGATCCTGACAGGGAGACGACTCTGGAAGCGGGATTCTTGAACAGCCCGGCAAACTCCTCGCTCTGGCGGGCAAGCCGTTGTAACGCGCTGTCGTGTTGCGTCAACTGTGCATGCGCGTCGTCCAACTCCGCTTCCCGTTGTAATAACTGATCGCGCAGTTCAGCCACTTCGGTAGTGCGTTGACCCAGTTCGGACTTGAGGGAGCCGAGCGTTTGGTCGCGTTGTTGGAGTTCCGTTTGTAACGCGGCCACTCGCGCGGACCCCTGTTGTACTGCCGCTTGCAGCTGTTGGATTTCACCCGAACGTTGTGCGGTTTGCGTGTATGACAGCCAGGCGACATACCCGCCTCCCACCACCAAAGCTACGGCGGCGAATCCCATGGCAAACCGGAAGGGCAGCGAGCGGGCAGGCGTGATAGGCGGAAACAGGTGGTTCATCCATTCGCCCGGCTCCAGACTGGATCGTGGGCTTGGCTGTTCCGTTTCGGGCTGGCCCGACGTCGACGCGGGCGCCATCATGATCTTGGCTTTGAGCGTGTTGGGGGGCGTCGCGGGAGTGAGCCCGAACGGCAAGAGCGATGCGACGGTTTGATAGTCTTTCAGGGTCGCATGGCAGGCGGCGCACCCGGACAGCAGATGGGCTTCGATGGCCTGCCGCTCCGAACGCTCCAACGCGCCGATGGCGTAAAGGGGAACCGCTTCTTCCAATTCTTCGTGGGTCATGCGTGGTGACCTTGCGGCAGCGTCTCCTGCAAGGACGCGCGGAGTTTCGTCATGGCCAGCTTGATTCGAGTCTTCACCGTGCCCAATGGTTGATTCAATTTGGCGGCGATCTCCGTATGCGTCAAGCCCTGGTAAAAGGCCATTTCGATGGCCTGCTGTTGCGGAAGCGGTAGGTCGAGAATCGCTTTCGCCATGAGCTGCCGGATTTCCGTGTCCTCACGGGCTTCATACGGGTTCGGGCTGACATCAGGCGTGACGGACACCAGGGGGTGGTCGAACGAATCGGCCACGACCTGCTGTCCACGCGAGGTGCGTGCGCGTAGCCGATCGATGGCGCGACTACGGGTCAGGGTGACCAGCCAGGCGATGGGACTGCCTCGCCCCACATCGTACTTGGCAATTTTTCTCCAGACTTCGAGGTACACGTCCTGGAGCAACTCCGCCGCCTCGTCGCGATTGCTGAGAATGCGATACGCCAGCGTAAACAGCAATGTGCTGGATTGGTCGTAGAGTTGGCCGAATGCCTGTTGATCGCCCTTGGCCACGCGGGCCAGGAGCTTGGGATCGATCGATGATGCAGCGTGTCGCGGGGCAGCGTCCATGCAGGGCCTAGATGCGTGCAGCTCTCCGTGATTCCGAATAGGGCCCACTATAACACTGTACGGGAAAAACGACTAATCGGATGTCAGTTTGCGCAGAGGTCGAGACTCGCCGGGGTGACGCTTATACGTATCCGGCCAGAAACTGTGCGGCGTCCTGTGCTCCGGACAGCGGCGGTGGTTGCGCCGCAGGTGGTTGCGCCAGTGCCTGACGGAGGGCGGGCTCCCATGCTCCACGATGAAAATCCTCCCGCGACAGTTCCGCTCCACGTCCATATCGATGAAGATAATCCACCAGCGACTGCTCATCGGCGAAATTGTAACGGCGGACGTAGACGACGGGAATGCCGAGCGCGACGGATTCGACAATAGTGCCGTACCCCGGCTTGGTGACCACGAGGTCCACGGAAGCCAGGATCTGTTTGAACGGGAGGCCAAGGGCGGCGAGCGACACGACTCGCGAGCAGTCGTTCGGAACAGGGCCATCGAAGAGGAAGCGACAGGATTGCATGGCGTCCATCTGTTCGAACGGCGGATTGGTGAGTGGAATACCGCCGAATCCGACCAGGATCAGACGGTCTTCATCGTCGGCGCCTACGGACCGTCGCAGTTGCGCGCGCTGAGGACTGCTCGGCTCCGCGATGGGGCCGATGTCATACAGGTTTCGAAAGGCCGTGATGGCCAGGCCCGGAGCCACCCGCAGGAAGGCGTCAGCCTGGCCATAGGCGGCTCGGATCTGGCGCAGGATGGCGACTTGATCAGATAGTGCGTGATCGAGGAATGGTTCGAGCACGAGGTCCCACGAGAGGGAACAGAGCCCGATCGTCGGGACGTTCGCCGCGGCCCCGGCGGCAACTCCAAGATGGGAGATATCCGAGAGGACCACGGCTGGCCGGGCGTCACGTATCAGAGCAGCCTCGGCGGCGATCTTCCGCTCCCAATCCGCGTGGAGTGTCCGGTGAGCCTCCCACGTTCCCGGAACATCGATTGTGAGTGGCCCGTTCTGGATACAACCGACATCCTGTTGGGCGGAACTCAATTCCCAGGGCAGCGACAGGCGGGGTTCAAAGAACGTGGCAGGCACGGATGTTCGAAGGAGGGCCTTCAGGTGCGGGACTCGCTTCGCCAGGGCGTTCAGGACCGGCACCACCTGCGCCGCATGGCCGTAGCCATGCCCTGAAATAGAACACCAAATCAGCGGCATGGCAGGGGATGGACATGCGCCACCGTGGTGATGCTCAATCTGGCATCCTGCTCGCTGGACAATCGACGAGATATCTGCGGACCTGCACCGTCCGTGACCCTATTCGGTGCCGTGTCGGAGTTACTCGTGGGAGTGGTACGCGAGAGCATCATCCGCCGATCAGCTGTTTGAGTAGTCGGATTCCATCGGGGCGATGTTGTACATGAGCTCCAAATCGAACTCGTCGATCAGTTCGTTTACGGCAGCCCGCCCCATGTCGGAACGCACTTCGTTGATCACCAATTCGATCGCCATGGCGGCGTGCTGGCCGTACTGGGTGATGGCGGATTCGATTCGTTGTCTGGCTGTGTCGAGATCCATAGGTCCTCCACTCCGGGTTACCCGAGCGTTCGCAGGAGTTGTTGCAGTTCCGGCACGAGGTCTACACCGCCATTCGATCGACCGGACACCGCGGCATCGATCCCGGCCTTCAAGACCGGTTTGGCGTCCTCTGTTTTCCCCAGCTTCACGAGTGCGCGCCCCAGCGCGAGGTGCGAGGCGACGTGCGTGGGGTCCAACTGCGTGGCGACCGTGAGGTGCTCTGCCGCCTCTTCGAGGCTGCCGCCTTCCTGCAGGATCTTGTTTCCCAAACCATAACGGCCGAGAAATCCCTTCGGGTTCTTTTCCACCATTTGACGAAATGCACTGATATCCATGAGGCTCCTTGTGATGTCGGGATGACTGGAGAAACAAGGTCGGAATTCTAGCATCCCCCCTGTTCGCTCAGCTACGGGCTGCTCGCAGTCTTGCGAGGCGATCGCGGTCGGCAGCCGAGGGTGCCCGGCCGGTGCCCAGCGCCAGGTGATGAAGGCGCTCCACGCAACGGATGGCCGCGACGGTGTCCTGTCGCTGCTCATACAAGTCGGCTAGTTCCCGCAATACCGCCGCCTCGCCGGCCGGATTACCGAGTTTGATGAAATGTTCGGTGGCATTGTTGAAGCACCGTTCCGCTTCCACTGAGTGCCGACTGTCCAGGAACATTTTTCCCATCTGGCTGTAGGTGCCGGCCAGCCCTTCCTCGTTCCCGACGATGCGATGGGCATCCAAGGCTTGGGTGAACAGTCGAACGGATTCCTCCCAGTGCTGCTGCCGCGCTTCGTCCATCGCCAGGTTGTGGTAGAGAATGCCCAACGCGCGATGGTCGTCCAACGGTTTCAACAGGTCGAGTGCTTCGAGGTAATAGGGACGCGCCTTGTCCGGCTGATCGGCGCCGATATAGAGGTTGCCGAGATTCACGAGGGTGTGCGCGATGGCGTGCGGATCTCGCTCATCGCGTTGAATGGTCAGCACCTCTTTATAGCAGGCGTCGGCTTGGTCGAACTGACCAGACAGCGCCAGCGTATTCCCGAGATTGCCGAGACTGTTGGAGAGTTCGCGTGGTGTGCCCGTGAGGCGGTCGTCCTTGACTGCGGATTCCCAGGCGGCCCGTGCCTGGACGAGATCGCCCCGGTGGAGAAAAATGCGCGCGCGATGTTTATCGTTTTCAGCCATAGAGTGCGTGAAACGTTAGACGTGAAAGGTGAATCGTGAAAAGAGACAGAAAGTATGGACAGTAGCCATGCGGTTATTTTCGATCCGAGGCGGTGAACGTTTCACGTCTCACGCCATACGTCAGTCGCCGCCTTTGGGGGTATCCTTTCGGAATTCCACCACGATGTCGTCTTCCTCGTCTAAGCCTAATCCGGTACGAAATGACTCCAGCAGTTCCGTGACGTGATTCACGTGCCGGGGGTCTTTTCCCTCCGGCGAGGCAAGGTAGGCTTCGGCGAGTGTCATGCCGGTCTGAAAATGCCGTGCAATGGTTTCTTCCGTGACCTGTTGCCAGGTGATATAGATGCAGAAGGCCTGGAAGCGATGCGCGGTGGGGTGGCGGGCGGCCAGCGCAAGGAGTTGCTCGTAGGCCTCTCTCGCCGTGGCGCCGGCATTGGAGGAAAATGTCGCTTCCAGTTCAACGGCCTCGTCCCAGTCGGCACCGAGTTCAGCTTCGGCTTCCCGTAACGTGTCTTGAGCGGCCAGCGCGGCATCGAATCGCATGCAGTCCTCATCCCTCTCGAAGGTCGATTGTTTCGTGTGGCTGCAGAATACTGGGTGCGCGGAAGGGAGGTCAATGCCGGGCGAAGCTTGAGTCACGGGAACGTCGACTGTAGAGTAG
Organism: Nitrospira sp.; assembly: GCA_016788885.1. Classification (NCBI taxonomy): domain Bacteria; kingdom Pseudomonadati; phylum Nitrospirota; class Nitrospiria; order Nitrospirales; family Nitrospiraceae; genus Nitrospira; species Nitrospira sp. Next base: position 40,996 of record JAEURX010000070.1, read on the forward strand.
TGCCGGGTGTTGCCGGTTCATTCTTCGGGAGGTCATGATGGCTGTTGAATCGTGCATGCTTCCGCTGGGGAGCACGGCTCCTTCGTTCGAGCTTCCCGATGTGACGAGCGGGCAGTGCTATCGCCTGGAGTCCTTCGCCGGGAAGGCTGCCTTGCTGGTGATGTTCATCTGTCGCCATTGTCCCTACGTGCAACATATTGAACAGCAGTTGGCTCAGTTGGGGCGGGATTACGAGGGCAGCGGTCTGGGCATCATCGCGATCAGCAGCAATGATCCCGCCGGCTACCCTGAGGACGCCCCGGATCGATTGAAAGAACTGGCACAGCGCGTGGACTTCCACTTTCCGTTCTGCTTCGATGCCACGCAAGAGATCGCGAAGGCTTATCGCGCGGCCTGCACGCCGGATTTCTACCTGTTTGACGGGCAACGCCGACTCGTCTATCGAGGCCGACTGGATGACAGCCGTCCCGGCAGCAATAGGCCGGTGACCGGTCGAGACCTTCGCGCTGCAATCGATGCGGTGCTGGAGGGAACCATCGTTCCAGGCGATCAACAGCCGAGCATCGGCTGTAGTATCAAATGGAAGCCCGGCAACGCGCCATGACCCAGCTCCGCAGGCCTGCACTCCCATTCTGGCTCCTCATCGCAAGCTCTTAGAATATCGGATGAATTATCCGTTGATGGGCTCCGTCCGGCATCCGCACTTGCTTGCGCGTCTCGCATCCATCCCCGATGTCCCCACTGCGGGAGCCTGTCGTCCGTCAGCGTCCTACAATCCTTCCGCTCCGGCTTTAGAAATAATGGGCCGGAACCGATACAGATATCCGAGGGCTTTGCAACGGTCGCACGCACATCGCGTCGCAAGGAGGATCGTCCATCATGGCATCGGCGCAAGAACTTGTTCAATCCTGCTCCAACGTCTTTACCCTGCCGGAGATCTATGTTCGCGTCCGCGATGTCGTCGACAATCCTGAATCCACCATGGAGGATCTGGCGAAAGTCCTCAAAATGGACCCGGGAATTTCGGCCCGTATGCTCAAGATCGTCAATAGTCCCCTCTACGGCTTTCCCAAGCAGGTCGATACGGTGACGCGTGCGGTGAATCTGCTCGGCATGCAGGCGGTGCGCGATCTCGTCACGGCGACGACCGTCGGCCGCAGTTTCAGCGGCATGACCGTCCAGATCATGGATCTCTCCGCCTATTGGCGGAAAAGCGTCCTGTGCGCCTTGATGGCCGGGAAGATCGCCAAAGCCTGCGGCATTGAAGAGAGCGAACGATTTTTCATCGAAGGCCTTCTCCGCGACATCGGGCACCTGGTGCTCTACCAGACGATTCCCGAGCGGGCACAATCGGCCTTGATCGAAGCCGGGAACCTTGGGGAACCGTTGGCGGAAGTCGAGCAGTCGAATTTCGGGTGCGACTATACGGAAGTCGGCGCCGAGCTCATCCACTCCTGGGGGATGCCGATGCAAATCGAGCAGGCCATCCGTCATCAGTTGTGCCCCGACGATGCGGGCGACTATGCCCTCCACGCCTCGATCGTGCACCTTGCCGGGGTGGTGGCCGACCATAACGAATTGCATCCGGCCGTTGCTCCGCAAGAGGTCTCGTTTCATGCGTCCGCGCTGCAGACGACCCGTTTCAATGCCGATGATCGACCGATGTTGCTGCAGGAAGCGCTGGACCAATTGCAGGATACGGTGAAATTGTTCAGCCCCGTGGCCATGGCCGCGTAACTCACGGCGCATTCCGCCGGCGGCGCGTTTCAGGTTCCGGCATGCGTCGCCGGCCATCAGACGTCTCTTCAGAACCCCTCCACGTATCTGTTTCTATGAATCCCTCACCATCCAGCGCAGACGGTCGTTCGTAGCCAGCTCGACGGATCCCTGTGCAGTTCATGACGCGCGGACTCGTCCCTCCTTGACCGGAGCGAGCAAGACGCGTACACCAGCAGCCTGACTCAAAAGGAGAGCTGGTATGCCTCACGCGCTTCATGCGGAAAAACATTTCACGGCCACGGCGACGGTGCGTGATATCGTGATCGGCATGGCCGACGGGTTGACCGTTCCCTTTGCCCTGGCTGCCGGATTGTCCGGAGCGGTGGCCTCGTCCGCCCTGGTCGTCACGGCGGGATTGGCGGAAATTGCCGCCGGTTCGATCGCCATGGGACTGGGCGGCTATCTTGCGGCCAAGACCGACAGTGAACATTATGTGGCGGAACGGTCGCGGGAATTGCGGGAGACCGAGCATATTCCCGAAAAGGAGGCCGAAGAGGTGGCTGAGATTTTTCGCAGTTACGGATTGCGCGATGAACACATCGCGCCGCTGATCGCCTCCCTTCAAGCCAATCCCGGCCGGTGGGTCGATTTCATGATGCGGTTTGAATTGGGCTTGGAAGAGCCGGATCCGTCGCGCGCCCGGTGGAGTGCCTGGACGATCGCGCTCTCCTACGTGATCGGGGGGCTGATTCCGTTGCTGCCGTACATGCTGATTCACGATATCGTGACGGCGCTGTGGTGGTCGGTGGCCGTGACTCCCGTGGCACTGTTCGTCTTCGGCTACGTGAAAAGCGGATTGACCGGCGTGCCGCCCTGGCGTGGCGGGGTCCAAACTGTGCTGGTCGGCGGGTTGGCCGCGGCTGCCGCCTTCGGGATCGCCCGGCTCCTGGGCTAAGACGGAACGCTGCGTTTACTTTCCTTCATCCGCCTCGTTAGACTGCCCGCATGACGTTCGACCACTCGTCTTCCGGCCTGCCTGCCGAACCGACTTCGACTGATCCGATCGACCGCGTGATCGCCTATCATCTTCGAACCAAGCATCATTTCGACCGGTATGCGAAGTCGTTGGGGTTCTTGGATTGGGCGAACCAACCGAATCCGTTTCGGCGCTTCGAGGGGGCGCAGCTGATCCGTTTGCCGTTGCTCAAGCCAGAGGACGAGCCACGGTCGCCGTCTTATGATGCTCTGTATCAGCCAGATGCCGTGGCGCCGAAACCCTTCACCGCCCGGACGCTGTCACGATTGTTCGAACTGGCGCTCGGGCTTTCGGCTTGGAAGCGGGCAGGGGAGTCGGAGTGGGCCCTACGCAACAATCCTTCGTCCGGCAATCTGCATCCGACGGAAGGGTATGTGCTTGTGCCGCCGGTCGAGGGTTCAGATCTCCACCCTGGTCTCTATCACTACGCGGCGAAAGAGCATGGCCTGGAGCTACGGGCAGACTTTTCTCCCGCACACATCACACAGTTGCTCGCGCCGTTTCCGCCCGGTGCATTTCTGTTCGGCCTCAGTTCCGTCCATTGGCGGGAAGCCTGGAAGTATGGCGAACGGGCCTTTCGTTATTGCAATCACGACGTGGGCCACGCCCTCGGTTCCGCACGTCTGGCCGCGGCCACGCTCGGTTGGACGATGGTGTTGCTGGATGGGGTGGATCAAAACCAGGTCGCGCAGGTTCTGGGCACGCATCGTGCGGAGGACTTCGGCGAGGCCGAACCGGAACATCCCGATTGTCTGGCAGTGATCTGGCCTCGTTCAGATGTGAAGCCCGATGCTCTCAGTCTACCCCTGTGTTTGGATCAAACGGCCGTGAAAAAACTGGCGGCGGGACCATGGCACGGCCGGGCCAATCAATTGAGCCGCGAGCATGGCGTGCACTGGGACGTCATCGACGAGGCGGCGGAGGCCTCCTGGAAGACCAGCCTGGAGCACCCGATCGTCTCGCTTCACGCCAGCCCCATGGTTCAATCTGGGACGCGTCACGCCACACGAACGAGCGCCGCCGCCACGATCATCCGACAACGCCGCAGCGCCGTGGCGTTCGACGGCCGCACATCAATTTCCAGCGCCACTTTTTTTCAAATCCTGCATCGGTTGATGCCTGAGGCTGAGAAACAGCAACTGGAGCGGCCCATGCCCTGGGATCTTTTGCCCTGGGATCCGGCCATTCATCTGCTGTTGTTCGTACACCGCGTGGAGGGTCTGACGCCGGGTCTCTACGTGCTGGCACGCGATCCGAAAAAACTGCCGTTTCTGCAGCAGGCGATGAATCCTGAATTGGAGTGGACCCCAGTGCCCGGCGGCCCGAACGATCTTCCCTTGTATTGGCTGCTGCAAGGCAACGCGCAGCGTCTGGCCGCACAGGTCAGTTGTCACCAAGGCATTGCCGGCGACAGCGCGTTTTCACTCGGCATGTTGGCTGAATTCGAAGGGCGCTTGCGGAAGGGCGGATCCTGGTGGTATCCACGCCTGTTCTGGGAAGCAGGGTTAGTCGGACAGGTCCTGTACCTGGAGGCTGAAGCAGCAGGTGTGCGGGGGACGGGCATCGGCTGTTTTTTCGATGATCCGGTGCATGAGATCGTCGGGATCAAAGACCTGGCGCTGCAATCGCTGTATCATTTTACGATCGGTGGACCCGTAGACGACGGGCGGCTGTTGACCTTGCCGGCCTATTACCATCTCCAGCATGGATGACGGCACAAAACACAGGTTGAACAAGAGACGAACGACGGGAGACGAGGAACGAATTCACTATGTTCAAGATCAAAAAGAAGATCGAGAAGCCGAAGCCGCCGATTCTGTACAACGTGATCGAGGATTACTCCGAATTCGATGCGCCGGGAAATGTGACCGCCTGCGCCATGACCTTGCCGGAAAATATACCGGCGCATGCGAAGATCCTGTCGGAAAGTTACGATGTGCCGCTGGACCAGATGACGCAGTTGCTGAGCGAGGGTGGCGTCTACGTATATCCGCAGGTGGGGGGCTTGCTCACGCGCGGGCTCTTTGCCTGCCGTATCGATCCAACCGGTGCCTCGCCGAAGCAGACGTGGGTGCTGGATCTCATGCAGTTCGCGGAGGCGGAACAGTGGGCCAGGGCGCGAGGCGTCTCATTGGCGGATGCAGCCGGCGAAATCTTCTATCGGACGCTGCCCGAGGAATTGAAAACGAAACTCGCGCAGAAAAATCTGGGGCTCGATTACCGCACGCTCGATCGCGCGGTCGCCAAGGGGGGCGATATCAAGTTCATCGATTTCCGGAAAGATTGGTCGCCCCATTTCAAACGGCTGTGCATCATGCCCGACGGGCGCCTGGTGGAAACCGGCGGACTGGAGGAGTTCGCGCAGTTGCATCAGATTACGGTGCCGCAGGCGAAGAAGCTTGTCGAAGAAGGGGGGACTATGGATGTGGCAGGCGGTGAAGTCCTGGCCTGCCAGATTGTGAACGGCCAACCGGCGGTCGCTCGATTCAGCGCGAAGAACTACAGCAAAGCCAAGGAGCTGGTGGGCGCCAAAGGACTTCACATCATGGATGCGCTCAGTGAGGTGGCCTATAACGATTCCATGATGATGCGAACTCTGCAGCGCAAGGACTTGGGCGGCCGGATGTAGCTTTGAGCGCAGCAGCCGCCGGACCGGGCTGCAGCTCGTTTCGCGTAGGCTGTGTATCGGAGGGCTGTGCCATGAGGCAAATCTCTTGTCTCTGTGCCATGAGTCTCTTGCTTGCCGGCTGCGCCGCGCACAAACCGATTCTGTATCCCAACGAACACTACCAACAGGTCGGTGCCGATGCGGCTCAGGCCGATATCCAGGATTGCATGGCTCTGGCGAAAGAGGCCGGGGCTTCTTCCAGCGAGGGGAAGACGGCTCAGGCGGCGACCGGGACGGTGGCCGGCGGCGCGGTCGGTTCTGCCGCCGGCGCGGTGGGCGGGGCCATCCTTGGGCACCCGGGACGCGGCGCGATGGTCGGCGCAGCCAGTGGCGCAACGGCGGGATTCCTGCGCGGGCTGTTCAAACGATCTCCTCCCAGCGCGGCCTTTACGAACTATGTGGATCGGTGTTTGCGGGACCGGGGATACGATCCGACAGGCTGGCAATAGTCTCAGGCCGCGGGTTCCGCCACTGCAGCGATAGTTCTCCTGATATAAGCCTCTCCCGCTTTCATTCCGATGTAGGCACCCAGAACATTGTCCAGCAGGTCGAGGAGCGACGTGCTGCGATTGTGACAATAGACCTGGTAATACTCGATACTGAATGACAGGGCGAAGGCCATGAGCATCAGGTGGCCTGGAGAGAAGGGTTTGCCGTCCAGTCCGCGAAGGGCATAGAGCAGGCCGAAGGGCAGGAACAGCAGGATGTTGGCGATGGCATCGATGCCGAGGTCGAGCAGGATCGCCGGGGAACTCAGCTGGTCCGGCGTCGGCACCCACCGGATATATTGCCAATGCGCATGGCCGACGAAATTATGCAGGGGAAGGATACCCACGAGCAGGATGAAGATGCTCCAGGCATACCAGAGACGTTTGACGCGGGACGGGGTTACCAGCACGAGAGCCTGACTGTGGGGGTCTGCTGCACGGCCGATTCTGGCAGAATCGGCGACAGGGTTTCCAGTATTTTTTCCCGCTGAGCACGTTCCGAGAACGGAGCGTCGGAGGAGACCGGGGAGAAGGGTTATTTCTGCGCCAGTTCCGCCTCCACGGCGTTCAGCATTTCTTTCAGATCGAAAGGCTTTTCGAACGTCCGGTGGGCGCCGAAGAGCCGGGCGATATCCAGGAAGTTTCGATCCCCCTGGGCGCCGGTCATGGCGATGATTTTGGTATCCATGTATTCGCGGGTCAACTGCAGGGTCGCTTCCAATCCGTCTACCTCAGGCATCAGCAGGTCCATGATGAGCAGATCGGCCTTCTGCTTCTGGTAGAGATCCAACGCTTCGCGTCCATCCTTCGCTTCGACAACTGTATGACCTGATCGTTCCAGGACCTCCCGCAGCAGGCCGCGGATGGAAGGTTCGTCGTCGATCACCATGATGGTCGCCATAACTACTCCTCGGGAAGATGTCAGGTTACTGTCTCGGTGGAGGGGCCGCGCAAGGCAGGGACTCCCGTGCAGACACCTCGACTCGTAGAAGAAGCTTACCGCCGGGATGAAAGTCTGTCCAGGAAAGAGTCGGAACCGGCCTGGCATTGCGGTTGGAACAGGGCCGATTTGTCATGATGCTACAGGGAGTTACGACCTGACGGGGGTGTCTTCTTCTGGAATCGTTTCCCGAACTGGTCGGACTTCACCACGCGAAACCAGGCGTGAATACAAGGCCGGAATGACCAGCAGGGTCAGGGCTGTCGACGTCAGCAGTCCCCCAATGACCACCGTAGCCAGCGGCCGTTGGACCTCCGCGCCCATGCTGGTAGCCAACGCCATGGGAAGAAAGCCCAAACTCGCGACCAGGGCGGTCATCAACACCGGCCTCAAGCGATCCGTTGCTCCTTGGAGGACCGCTTCCTGCGTGGAACAGCCTTCTGCTTCCAACCGTCTGATATGGCTGACCAGGACGACCGCGTTCAGGACGGCGATACCGAAGAGGGCGATGAACCCGATGATGGCCGAGATGCTGAGCGGCGATCCCCGCAGCCACAAAGCCAGAATCCCGCCGGATAGGGCGAGCGGCACATTGAGGAAAATGAGCAGGGCGGGCCGCAGTGTCCCGAAGATGACGGATAACATGCCCAGGATCAGCATGAGTGTCACCGGCACGACCATGGCTAGCCGCTTCCCGGCTTCCTGCAGATGTTCGTATTGCCCGCCCCAGATCAGCTCATATCCGGGCGGCAGAGTGACCGCCTGAGCCACGGCACGCTGAGCCTCGGCCACGAATCCGCCGAGATCACGCCCGCGGATGTTAGTCTCGACCACAATTCGTCGCTGCACGTGTTCGCGACTGACCTGAGCGGGTCCCGAATCGACGAGGATGCTGGTCACACGTGAGAGCGGGACGAGTTCCCCATGCATGGTCGGGATCAATAGGCTGCCCAGAGAGCCAGGATCGCGGGAGACACGTTCCGCCAGCCGCACAACCAATTCGAACCGTCGTGGCCCCTGCACGACAGTTCCCACGACCGTCCCGGCCCTGGCCGATTGAATCAGCGTCAGCACCTCGTCGGCCGTGAGCCCGTAGCGGGCGATTTCCGCCCGGTCGACGATGACGCGCAGCAACGGGAGACCGGCAACCTGCTCGACCTTGACGTCGGCCGCGCCTGGCACGCGTTCCAGTGCGCGCGCCGCCCGTTCGGCCTGCTGTTTCAGGATATCGAGATCCGGGCCGAAGATTTTGACCGCCAGATCTGAGCGCACGCCGGCAATCAATTCATTGAAGCGCATTTCAATCGGTTGGGTGAATCCAAGCCCTACCCCCGGTACCTGTTCAACGATCTGCCGTTTCATCGCGTCGATCAGTTCGTTGCGGCTCTGCGCGGTGACCCAGTCGCGTTGAGGCTTGAGGATGACGAAGACGTCGGACATTTCGACGCCCATGACATCGGTGGCCACTTCCGGGCTGCCGGTGCGTGTGACAACGCGCGTGACTTCGGGAAAACGCCTGAGGACCCGTTCGATATCCAATGCGGTGGCGACGGATTCGCTCAACGAGATGCTCGGGAGGCGCCACACCTGCACCGCCAGGTCCCCTTCCTCCAATCGTGGAACGAATTCGATCCCTAATCGGCTTCCCGCCAGCAGGCTGACGGCAAACAGACCAACTGCTATGGATACCGGCCAAATCGGGCGGGCCACGGCCCGTTGAAGCCAGGGCGTATAGACGCGTCTCAGGCCACGAATGACAGCCGTCGCGTCTGCACCTGGTTGGGACCGCAAAAACCAGAAGGACAAGAGGGGCGTGACCGTTAAGGCGAGGAGCAGGGAACCGGTCAAGGCCATGATGACTGTGATGGCCATCGGGCGGAACATTTTCCCCTCGATACCGGTCAGCGCCAGGATCGGGACGTACACCAGAATGATGATCGTCACCGCGAGGGTCATGGGGCGCAGCACTTCTTGACCGGCGGCCAGCACCTCGGCTAAGCGTGCGTCCTTGGTCTGTGTCGGCTTCTCGGCCATTCGCCGGAGGATGTTATCGATCATGACCACGGAGCCGTCGACCAGAAGTCCGAAATCGATCGCCCCGAGACTCATGAGATTCCCGGAGAGCCCGGCCTGCATCATGCCGATGAAGGCGATCAACATGGCGAGGGGAATGGCGGACGCCACGATGAGGCCGGCGCGCAGGTCGCCCAGAAAGAGAAACAGCACGGCAATGACGAGCAGGCCACCTTCGATCAGGTTGTTGCGCACGGTCTGCATGACCTTTGAGACGAAGATCGTGCGGTCGTAGTAAGGTTCGATCGTGACCCCGGCGGGGAGCGTGGCCTGAATGTCCTGGACTCGTGCCTTGACGCGAGTCACGACCTCCTGGGCGTTTTCTCCTGCGAGCATCTGCACCATGCCGATCACGGTCTCGCCGTCACCCATGGCTGTCGCGGCACCGATCCTGAGCGCCGATCCTTCTTTCACCTCAGCCAGGTCGGCGATATAAATGGGCACGCCGCCGGGACCATGAGCCACTACGATTTGAGCCAGATCGCTGATCTGCGTCGCCAGCGCCTCGCCGCGGATCAGCAATTGTTCGCGCTGGTGTTCGATATAGCCGCCGCCGGCGATGGCATTGTTGCGTTGGAGGGCATCGAACACCTGCTTCATCGACAATTTGAACGATAACAACTTCGAGGGGTCGACGATGATGTGGAATTGCTGTGGCTCACCTCCCCAGATGTTGACCTCGACCACGCCGGGCACGGCGCGTAATTTCATGCCGATGTCCCATTGCAGGAGTGTCCGCAAGGCCATCGGACTATAGCCCTCGCCTTTCACCGTGAATTGATAGACCTCGCCCAGGCCGGTCGTGAGGGGCCCCATCATCGGGCGGCCATATTCAGCAGGGATACGCTCCATGGCTTGCGCCAACCGTTCCGCGACGAATTGCCTGGCTCGATAGATGTCGGTGCGATCGTCGAAGATCGCCGTGACGGCAGAGAGGCCATACCGTGAGATGGACCGCAGCTCGCGTAAGGCCGGCAATCCGTTCAGAGAAGCTTCGATGGGGAACGTCACGAATTGTTCCACCTCGACCGGTCCCAGCGCCGGGGCGCGCGTAAGAATTTGCACTTGTACCGGTGTCAGGTCGGGGACCGCATCGATCGTCAGATGCGCGAACGACCAGAGGCCGGAGGCAATGACGACGGCGATGGCCACGACGGTAAAAAACCGGTAGCGGAGCGAAAATGTCAGTAGATGATGCATGCGCTCCTCATTCGCCCGATCCGATGTGTTCTTTCAGCAGCACATTTTTCAGATCGAACACACCGTCGGTGACGATACGGTCGCCCTCCTTCACGCCCCGCCGGATTTCCACCCACCCGCCGCCTTCGCGGCCTGCATCGATCGGCGCAAACGCGTAACCGCCCGGGGTTTCAAGAAACAGTCCGCGAGTTTTCTCGATGGTCGTGATAGCGCTCAGGGGGACGGTGATCACCGGCGGGCCCGACCAGCCGAGAGCCACCTCGACATACTCCCGTGGTTTCAACTGGCCCTTGGCGTTGGCAACTTCAAACCGGATGCGAATGGTGCGGGTGGTTTCGTCCGCGACCGGTGATAAGTAGGTGAGTGGCGCCACGATGGCGTCGCCGCCCTTTGGTGTGATCGTGCCGGAATCGCCTTCCTTGAATCGGCGAGCCTGTTCGATCGGCAGGTTGGCAAAGACCCAGACGCGGCTGGTATCGACGACTTCAAACAATTCATCACCGGGACCGACTCCTTGTCCGCGCACCGCATTCTGAATGACGACGGTGCCCGCGATCGGGGCGGTCAGGGTGTAGACATGGCTTTTCTCGTGCGGGCCCTGTTTCAAATCGTCCGTCGAAATCCCCATGTTGGCCAGTCGTTCGCGGATGTGCTGGTAGCGCGCCTGCGTTTCGAGATAGAGCCCCTTGTCTTCGATCAGTTTGCGCTCCGTGACGATATCGTCGGCCCGCAGTTTTTCGGTTCGGCGAAAGCTGTTCTCCGCCACATCGGCTTGCGCTTTTCCAACGAGGTATTCTTCGATCAACTGATCGAGTTGCAGGCTGCCGATGGCCACCAGTGCTTGGCCCTTCTTGACTCGATCTCCCAGTTGCACATGGATCTGTTCCACCTGGCCGCCGATGCGAGATGTGATCTTCGCCACCTGCTTGAGGTCGAGCGCTACTTCACCGGGTGCGGTGATCAGTTCGGGCACGGCGCGGAGCGCGGCCGGTTCGGTACGAAGGCGAGCCTGCACTGCCTGCGGCGGGTGAATCGCTTTGGTGCTGCCGGCCGCCGCGGGTGCTTCAGTGGCCGGAGCAGGTTTGGATGGCTGCGTTCCCTGGTCGCCGCAACTTGGGAGCAGGCCCAGTAGTATGGTCAGCAGGCCGATCGTCGTCCGTCGTCGAGTCATCGCTGCGCTCCAATCATCTGTGCAATATGGCCGGCGTTCACAATGAGGTTCCCAACGCGCGTTCGAGTCGGGCCAGCGCAATGGAGAGGTCGGCCCGCACCTGGGCATATTCGAGCTGCGTTTGCCGATACACCCGTTGCGCATCGAGCACGTCCAGGAGACTGGCTGCGCCATGCCGGAAGCTCGTGCGCGCCATTGTCAGCGTCTGCTCGGCCTGCTTCAGCAACCCGGTTTCGAAGACAGCCAGTTGTTCCTGCGCCGTGCGCACTTCCTGGGCATGTTGGGTGATGGCCTGCTCCAATTCCTGCTGAGCCCGCAGCCGCTCTGCGTCGGCGCGGTGTTTGGCGCCCAGGGCAGATTGAATTTCACCCTGCCGCCGGTACCAGAGGGGCAAGGGTACGGCCAGTCCGGCTGTGAGGGATTCATCGCCCGCTTCGCGATGGTAACTTCCGATGACGCTGACATTGGGCACGCGGGCCTCGCGCTCATAGCGCAACGTGTGGTCGGCCTGTTCTGCGAGTTTGCTCACACGCCGAACGGCCGGATGTCGCTCCACTGCTTGAGACACCAGTCCGTCGGCGGTGAGACCCTGCCTCGGCTTGTCAAAGTCGCCTTGAATGGAAAAGTCCTTCCCGAGTGAACCGGCGGTGAGGGTATTCAGCCTGGCTTTGGCGACCAGCAACGCATTGTTTGCACGGGCCACCTCCTTTTTGGCCTTCTGCACCTCGACCCCGGCTTTTACACTATCGAAGGAAGTCGCTTCGCCGGCCGACACGCGCGCCTGCACCGTTCGCAAGACCTCTTCAACATTGGTGACATTCTGGGCAGCCAGTTCGACATCCCGCTGACCGAACAGCAGGTGATAGAAGGCGATTTTGACATCGGCGAGTAACGACAGGCGCGCGTCATCCAGAGCGGCGTTTGCCCCGGCCAGACCGGCATCTGCCGCTTCCTGGCGGGCCTGGCGCTTGCCCGTCCACTCAAGAGGTTGTTCCACGGTAAATGTTCGCTCGGTTACGTGCGTGCCGGTACTCGGGTCTCGAATCGCACCGCGCCCGGCAATGCCGGTGATGGAAGGATTGGGGTATGCACCGGCCGCAATCTGTTGCCCCTGGCTTTGTTTGACGTACCCTTCGGCACCGGCCAAGGTGGGATTGTGCTGGACGGCCAGACCGAGAATATCCGGCAAGGAATAGGCGGCGGTGCGAGGCGCTTCAGCCCAGGCGCCGTGGCCGCCCGCGAAGGGGACGATGGCCAAACTCATGCAGACCATGGATATGACGAATCGAGCAATCATCGGGAGCCTCCTCCGGTCGCAATCGGGCCACACCGGTCAATGGGAGAGGCCCAAGCCGGTGTGCGACTGCGAGCAGGATATGGGTGTCGGAACGGATGAAAGTTAGCCGAAGAGCGGCACAGGCGGCGCGCGCGCAGGAATGTCAGCAGCGAGAAGGGGGACGACCACGGTCGAATCGTCCTGTTCCACCGCCGGGTCACGGCGCTCAGGCAGGGGCAGGAAGTGTTGGGCGACGAACAACAGATGCGTGAGCAGGGGCTTCACGAGCTTGCGGTCGGTGGCATCGTTGAGCAGTGAGAAGCTCAGTTCGGGGTCAGCATGCCAAGCATGTGGAGTTTCCGCCGAGAGGGACAGCCCCGATCCTTGGCCCGGTGCATGGTGATGGGCATTGAGATGATCCCCGAATTCGCCCTCAAGGTCGGCCGAAAAGACCGTGTGCACGGCAGCCGCGTGGATATGACCGGCTTCGCCATGATGGGGATCCGTCTCGGGATGGATGTGGAAGAGCGGCAAGGCCAATAGCCACAGGACTGCCCATGCGCGAAGCATGTGGTCGAATCGGGGAAGTCTGTTGTGCATGGAACGCATGAGCATAGCCGTCTACGTAGACGCTATCACAGGGAGCGAAACACATCAAGAAGCGGCAGGAAGAGCGCAGGGGAGGCGGAAGGGAGGGCAGGGGAAGCAAGTGCAGTCCCGCGTGAGATCTTGTCGCCGGCTTGACCAATATTCATGATCGGGATAGCGTGCTCGATGTGAGTGAAGAATTGGGGTGGCTAAGGACGCTCCATGCGATGATGCGGCTGAGGCCGGCAAAGGGCGTGGATGATGGCGGAAGAGGAACAGGCATGCTGGCAGGGATGGCATGGCCAGCTGGTCCATTGATGCCGTCCGCTGGTTCGTCGGAATGCGCTTCACTAGCGTTTTGAGGGAGTGTTCGATTGAGAGACCTGACCGCATTTGGGAATGTGAGGCACTAGCAGGGCACGGGGGGCCGTGGTATTGCATATCGCTATCTCACCAGTTATTCTCCTGTCGAATGAATCATGGAACCATACTCCCAAGCAATGCGCTGCCTGGCAGATTGACAACCACTTCACAAATTAATGAAGCGATTTGTAACATTCTATTCTAGGCTCCTTTGACAGAGCTGGTAGGGAAAAACGAACAACCATTCAAAGCGCTCAACAGACCAAACTGTAAGGACAGTATGGGACTAGTCATAACGCTGGTGCACGGGACATTTGGGCGATGGTCAGGATGGTTAGACAAAGACTCCTTGCTCTGCCGATCTCTTCAATCTTGCTTTCCTGGGAGTGTTCGACTCTGTTTGAATTTCAGGTGGTCAGGGCTGAATAGTCCTTACGCTCGTGAAAAAGCAGCAAAGAAGCTTCGCCAACATCTGCATGCAGTAATCGACGAATGTCCTGCGGACGTTCACATAGTCATAGGCCACAGTCATGGTGGAAATGTAGCGTTGTATGCCCTCAAGGACACGAGGCTGGCAGATAAAATAGGTGGGGTAATCTGTCTCTCCACACCATTTTTGCACGCGACGCGAAGAGAGCTCGGTTTCCTACCTCCTGGGTCAGTGAAGACAGGACTTTTACTCTTATTTTGCACTCTCGGCTTGATCGTCGGATACTACCTAAATTGTTTTACACCAATCGATGTAATAGGGGAATTAGACCGGCCGTCATTTGTTCTGTGTATTGTGGCTTTGACAGGGCCGATGTTCCTACTCCTATTTCTGTTTAAAATGTGGAGTAAGAATGCCGAAGGGCTATTAAATTTAATGTCCTATCCTCAGCTCCCTCCCCAAAAGGTATTTATTATACGTACACATGCAGATGAAGCGATGGGGTTGATTGCGAGTGGAAGCTTCTTGAGCTGGTTTAGCACAAGACCTCTGGCTCTACTATCTGGGTGGTACCTTTCATTACTTCAATTCGGCGATAGAATTGACACTAGCTTGCGGCGAATGGGCTTCTTCTTGATAAATTGGATTAGACTTCCCTTCTTATCTGGTGTAGCAACTATTGCTCTCTTTCCTCTGGTACCCGCCTCTTATTTCGTTGCTATGAACATCCCATCGCTGCAACAAGTTCAGATTGTTGATTGGATGATAGTTATGACACTTCTTTTGTGGGCGTACCTTTCTGTTCTTATATCTATCGGGATAGGTGGACGCAAAGGAATCTTTGACGTGTTCGAAGGAATCATCACTTTTATCCCAGGAATCATGTTGGCCCCTTTTCTTGTCTTTACTTCGATCTTTGCGATTTTTCCTCTCGGGATTAAACTGGCTTTATACTATTCGTTCCTAGAGGTAACCGCAGAGCCAGTACCCCCTGGATCGTGGAATATTTATCAAGTCGAAGAGGATTCCAAAAAGACTTCTATGGAAGAGAAAGTAATGAAAGCTCATAAATTCGATAGAGCTGAGATCCAGTTGCTCCGACCTCCCGGCTTTCTTCATGCCAGCTATAGTAATCCGAGGGCAATAGAAAGTGTGACACGATGGATTCGTAATATAAGAGGCTTGCACGAACCGATCTGAGGTTCTACCAGTAACGATCACGGACTCGTTATCCTGCTCCCCTTGAACTTGAGACCACCTCTACGACATGGTCCTGAGTGGACCAAGGAGGTGGCGATGACATCCGAATTCTCAGAACCCATTGAACGCTGGACGGCCAAGCGACGCGTGGCGTTGGTGGTCAGTATCCTGAAGGGCGAGACCTCCGTGGCCGAGGCCGCCCGCCAGCATGCGTTGACCGTGGCCGAGGTGGAGGACTGGCGGGAGAAGTTTCTGCTCGGCGCGGAGAACGCGCTCCGGAGTCGGCCACGCGACGAAGAGGCCGTGAAGGACGAGCAGATCCAGAAGCTGAAACAGAAGATCGGGGATCTCGTCCTCGACAATGATATCTTACGGGAGGCCTTGAAACCCTACCCTTTGGACCGCAAGACATCCGACGCGTGACGGCCGCCGTCTCGGGTGTCTCAGAACGACGAAGTTGTCAGGTGCTCGGCGTCAGTCGAGCGGGGCTGCATCGGCCGGCCGGGCCGGAGCGACGAGGGCGGAGAACCGAGCCGCCCTGGACCGAACGGCTTCACCAGCTGATCCAGCAGCATCCCACGTTCGGGTATCGCCGCCTGCAGGTGTTGCTACGATATCAGGGCGGGATGATCGTGAACCGTAAAGCGGTCTATCGTGTGCTGAAACAGAAGAGGTGGTTCGTGCACCAACGCGTGACTACCCCACGTCCTCGTGTACAGGGCTGGGTCAGTCGGGCCAGTCGCAGTAACGAACGGTGGGCCATGGATGTGACGCATATTCCCTGCGGCAAGACGGCTGGGCCCATCTGGCGGCGGTGATCGATTGTCATGATCGGGAAGTGATTGGGTACGAGTTCGCCTTGCGGAGTCGGGCGAAGGAGGCCGAGCGCGCCGTGGAAGCCGCCTGCCTGGCCCGGTTTGGGACGCTGCGGCC
>JAEURX010000071.1 GCA_016788885.1 Nitrospira sp.
ACGAAAACACTTCGAATCGCATCTTTCCCCGAAGGAGCCGGCGATCTGGTGTGGAGACATGAATGTGGCCCCAAGACCCATTGATGTCCACAGCCCGGAGAAACATCTGAAACATGTCTGCTACCACGAAGACGCGCGCAATGCCTATGGGAAGACTGTTGCGTGGGGCTTCGAAGATGTGTTCTGCAAACTGTATCCAGATCGCCAGCAATTCACGTTTTTCGACTACCGTGCTCCCAGTGCCCTTACCGCCAACAAAGGGTGGCGGATCGACCATATCCTCGCGACTGCGCCACTGGCCCAAAGATGTCAGCGTGTCGATGTCGATTTGGAACCGCGCCGCGCGACGGATCCCTCAGATCATACGGTGCTCTGGGCCGACTTCGCTCTCTAACCTCGTGCGTGTTGCGGGACAGGGTGCTGAACAACCCTGCCCCCGTTGCCTGCGTTACTGTAGCGCTTCGACCGGTTCCAACAATAATTGTTCGGCCATTCGCGTGCGCCGATTTTGTTCGATTAATGGATCGACGATCGATCCGCAATTGATGCATCGCCACACAAACGTTTCGGGTGAAAAATCCGGCCGCCATTCATCCACCATCAATCCCTGGCATCGTCCGCATGTCATGGTGTCCACCTCCTTAGAATGTGCCTCCAAAGCGTGAAGGCCGTGCCCCATGTGAGGTAGAGAGTAGCAACGGGAGATTAGAGAGGTGTTAGTGAGATGTTAGAACAATTTAATCCGAATTTCCTTTGAATATCAGTGTGTTCATGTCTCAGGCTTGGACAAATTACGCGTTACTGAAGAGGGTTCTGTCTAAAATTCCAATCCGAGATGAGACGGGTGAGCTCGAGGCGGCGCGCGTTGAACCGGGAGATTGTAGTGGGAGATTCGACGGATGTCACAGATGGTGAAACACGCAGCAGCATCTCAAGATGACGCTGAGATCTGACGCTCGCTCTGGAAGAAGCGTCGAGTTTCTTGACAGAATTCCCCTCATACTTTATCGATGAACAGGCGCCGCGCTCTCACGCTCCGCAGTGATCGTGTCGCCACATCACTGCAGTCGTATTGTACAAGACCGGGACCGCATCAGGCGGCCGGGGGCGCTACGCTCGCCTGTGCCGATGACTGACCATGGCTCGACCTCTGACTTGTCCGCACTGCGGGCACAATAATGTCTTTCGTTCCCGATGCGCCACGCTTGTGGAGTGCTTACAGTCGCTCGCGTTCATCTCGCCGTTCCATTGCCAATCGTGTAGTTGCCGCTTCTCGGCCTCGCGATTGGGATGCACGTATTCGAATCAGGTACTGGATCGTCGTGAACATCTGCGTATTCCGGTCCGACTCTTTTTGTCGTTCTCAGGAGGAAAGATCAGGGGAGAAGGCACGGTGAAGGATATCTCGATGGGCGGGTGCGTGATTGAGAGTCAAGCGTCGGTCCACGTGGACGACATTTTTTATCTGCAAATCGTCCTGGAAAATGAACACGCTCCGCTTGAGGTCGCGGCGATGGTCCGATCCGTCAGCTCCCGCGGCATTGCGTTTAAGTTTCTCCGTTCAGCTCAGGAGAACAAGCGGCTCTTAGCCTTCGTGCAATCGAAGACCGAGCCCTCCGGTGCGCGTCCGGCCGTCTGACTGTCCCCGCACCTGGCACGCGGTGTGTTCCCGCCTCACAGTCTCTGCAGCGTCCACACACATTCGATGGCTGATAGTCTGCTACAGAGGGGTTTCCCAAGCCGAGGCTTGTGGGTATTCCGTGATCAACCGCTCATGTTCGGCGTGGTTGAAGCCTTCCACGACCAGGTCGGCGCGATTCAGTGGCTCCGGGCAGGAGGGCGAAGCAAGAAAGTCCACGTAGGCCTGTGCCTTCGCCTCGGTGGCAAACCGGCAGAGGCCGTATTCGGGCATATGGGAAGAAGGATGCCAGAAGGCCAAGCCGATCGAACTGCCCTGAAAGACTCCCAGGGTGCGATGTCGAACTTGAAATCCTCCCGGCGTGTCCGTTAAGGGATCGAGTGCCATCACGGTTCCGGTAGCTGAACAAGGAGTCGTGGTACGTAGTATAACAAGGTAGCAGGGGGAAGCACACCTTCAGTCGTCAGGGCTTCCCGTAAACATTGACTTCGCCGGCAGCAGCCTTAGGTCTTGAAGAAGCGCTGCTGTGATATCGGCGCGGAGGAGGGAAGATGCGCATGCGTATCGCACGAATGGTGCTGGTTTCGTTGCTGCTCACCGGCATGGTGGCCTCATCCGGCTGTGGGTACAACGATCTGCAGGGGCTCGATGAAGACACGAAGGCCGCGTGGAGCGAAGTCATCAACCAATATCAACGCCGGGCCGACCTGATTCCCAATTTGGTGAGCACGGTCAAAGGATACGCTGCGCACGAAAAGGAGACACTGGAAAGTGTGGTGCAGGCGCGCGCCAAGGCCACGAGTGTGCAGCTGACGCCGGAGTTGCTCAAGGATGAAGCGGCCTTCAAAAAATTCCAGGAGGCACAGCAGGGCCTGTCCGGCGCGCTCGGACGGCTGCTCGCGTTGGCGGAAAACTATCCCAACCTCAAAGCGGATCAGGGGTTTCGTGATCTGCAAAGCCAACTTGAAGGAACCGAAAACCGCATCACCGTGGCGCGCAAGCGTTACATTGACAAGGTGGCGGAGTTCAACAAGATGGTCCGCTACTTTCCCACGAATCTGACGGCGAAATTCCTGCTGCATTTGGAAGAGAAGCCCAATTTCACCGTCGCTGACGAAAAAGCTGTGGCGAAGCCGCCGGAAGTGAAGTTCTAACCCCCGTCTCGTGCGACAGGGAGCACATGCGATGCGGCTGTGTGGCCGAGTAGGGAGAGTTGTCCTTGCCGGATGGCTGTGGCTGGTCCTGTTGCCTGGCGTTCCGGTTTGGGCACTGGAGATCCCTCCGCTTAGTGGCCCTGTGGTCGATGTGGCGCATGTCCTGCCGCCTGCCGCAGTCGAGCAACTGAGCCAGGAACTCCGGGCGCATGAAGCGAAGACCTCCAACCAGGTGGTCGTGCTGATCGTCCCTTCGTTGGAGGGCGAGCCGTTGTTCGACTTTTCCCATCGCGTGGCCACGACGTGGAAATTGGGCCGGAAGGGTACGGACAACGGCGCCCTGCTCTTAGTCGCGATCAAGGATCGAAAGGTTCGCATGGAAGTCGGCTACGGGCTGGAAGGGACCTTGACCGACGCCCGGTCGGCTCAGATCATCAGAAACGAGATCGTGCCGCGGTTTCGCACCGGGGAGTTTGCGGCGGGCGTCACCGCCGGCGTGCGGGCTGTCTTGAGTACCATCGAAGGGACGTACACGGCTCCTGAACGGCCCAGGGCTGCGGCGCCGAATGGCGACGCACTTGGCACCGTGTTCGTGGCAGTGGTAGTCGGCGTGGTGATCGGCCTGTTTTTCTCTCGAGCCCATCGAGTGCTTGGGCCTGTCGTGGGCGGTGGCTTCTCATTCGTCGTTGCACCGTGGCTGGTGCCTGCCCTCATCGCCGGAGGGGCGAGCATGCTGCTCGTGAGCCTGTTGAGTGGGGTGGGATCATCGATCGGGTCGAGGCCACGGCGCCGGCATGGCGGAGTTGATGACACCTGGTTCAGCACTCAACAGGGAGGATGGGGAACGGGTAGTCTGGGGGGATCATTCGGGGGCGGCGACAGCTTCTCTGGTGGCGGGGGCGATTTCGGAGGAGGAGGCGCCAGTGGAGACTGGTAAGCGTCTGGCACTGACGGATGAGGAGCGTGCAGGGATTGCCGCGGCAGTGCAAGCCGCCGAACAAGAGACCAGTGCCGAAATTGTCCCCATGATCGTCGGGCAATCCGGTCTCTATCGGGAGGCGCACCATCGAGCAGGTCTGTTGGTTGCCGCGCTTGTGTTGACCGCGTTGCTGACGATGGATAGTCTGTGGCTGCCGTGGGGATGGCACGCTGCCAATGCGGTCTGGCTCGTGGGTGCGGCGATGGTGGCCTATGCCTGCGGCTCATGGCTCGGGCGGTGGCCTCCCGTCTTGCGCCTCTTCACGTCACGGGAACGCATGCGGCACAAAGTGCAACTCCGCGCTGAGCGGGCGTTCGCCCAGCAGGGGCTGTCGAGCACACGCGATCGGACCGGCGTATTACTGATGGTCTCCTGCCTTGAACGCCAGGTCTACGTACTGGCCGATCGCACGCTTCGCGATCGGGTGTCCTCCGCGCAGTGGGAAGAAGTGACAAGGGGCATGGTCGAGCGGTTGAAGGCCGGTGATCTCGCCGGTGGACTGCGTCGTGGAATCGAGGCGAGCGGAAGACTCCTGGCCCCTGTCTGTCCCCCACGCGTCGGGGACAACCCTAACGAGTTGTCGAATGAGGTGATCCAAGATTTCTGAGGGCCGGTTCTTACCTGAGAATGGACGGCTCTGCTCCGTTTGGTTACAATCCCCGATAATGTCCCATCCCGCCGCTCCCGTTGAACCATCTCGACCAGTCTCGGAGGAGACCCATTCCGTCGTCAAGGCGGCCGGGCTCATCGGTGTCGCCACATTTTCCAGCCGCATTCTCGGGTTTGTCCGCGATATGGTCCTAGCGCGACTCTTCGGTGCGACTCCGGCGGCGGATGCCTTTTTTGTGGCCTACAGGGTGCCCAATCTCTTGCGGGAGTTGTTTGCAGAAGGCTCGATGTCGGCAGCCTTCATTCCGGTCTTTACTGAATACCACACCCTGAAAACCAAACGTGATGCCTGGGAGCTGGCCAGCGCGACGTTCACGACGCTCCTCACCATCGTCACCGCCGTCACCCTGCTCGGGATCCTTGCCGCGCCCGGCATCGTGTGGTTCCTCGCCCCTGGATTTCGCGAAAGCCCCGACAAGCTGGCATTGACGAGTCTGTTGACCCAGGTGATGTTTCCGTACCTGATTTTCATCAGCCTGGCCGCTCTCGCCATGGGGATTCTCAATTCGTTGCGAGCCTTTGCGGCCCCGGCCTTTTCTCCCGTCTTCTTCAATGTGTTCACCATCGCTTGCATGCTGTTCCTAGCGCCCTGGTTACCCGAACCCATTATCGGCGTGGCGATCGGCATCGTGGTCGGCGGGCTGGCTCAGTTTGCCATGCAGCTTCCCGGATTGAAGGGCCGTGGCATGTTGTTCGGCTGGCGGTTCAATCCCGGCCACCCCGGAGTGAAACGCATCGGGCTGTTGATGGTGCCCTCGCTGCTCGGATTATCCGTGACGCAGATCAACATTACCGTGAGTACGATTCTCGCGTCGTATTTCCCCGGCGGCCCCACCTATTTGTTTTACGGGATGCGGTTGATCCAGTTTCCGCTGGGTATTTTTGGGGTGGCGTTGGCCACGGCGATTCTTCCCACGCTTTCTGCACAGGCCGCCCGCGGGGCACTCGGCGAGTTGCGGACGACGATTGGCTTCGGGCTCAGGATGATTTTTTTCATCATTCTGCCGGCAATGGTGGGATTGATTCTCCTGCGCTATCCGATCGTGCACCTCGTGTTCGAGCACGGATCGTTTACTCAGGCCGACACGCTGGCGACCGCCACGGCACTGCTCTGTTACGCCGTCGGGCTGTGGGCCTTTGCCGGGGTGCGGATCATTGTCTCCGCATTTTATTCGTTGCAGGATACGAGGACGCCGGCGATCACGGCGGGCCTTGCCGTCATGGCCAATATTCTCCTGTCGCTCTGGTTAATGACCCTGTTGGGCGCCGCGGGCTTGGCGTTGGCCACGGCATTGGCCTCCATGCTGAACGGGAGCATTCTTGTCGGTGTCCTCCATCGGCGACTCGGGCGTGTTGATTGGGGGGCTGTAGTGCGCTCGGCCGGTCGAGTACTGGGTGCGTGCATTCCGATGGCCGCGATCTGTTTGTGGATCTCGGGGGCGTCGATGTGGACGGAAAGCGGCGGCTGGATCGTGAAGTCCGCCGCGCTCTTCGGCGGGATCGGCCTCAGTATTGTCGCTT
This sequence comes from Nitrospira sp., assembly GCA_016788885.1. Classification (NCBI taxonomy): domain Bacteria; kingdom Pseudomonadati; phylum Nitrospirota; class Nitrospiria; order Nitrospirales; family Nitrospiraceae; genus Nitrospira; species Nitrospira sp. Next base: position 5,963 of record JAEURX010000071.1, read on the forward strand.
ATCTGGGGGTGCATCTTGTTCTTGGTTCGGAGGAACTGGACGTGGTATTGGGGATGGTGAAACGCAAACTCGGACGCGTCGCGCGGAAATTCGGAGCCGGATGATATGACGCAGACCAGTACATTCAAAACGCCCTGGGGCTGGGTGACGGTCACCGCTTCTGCTAAAGGCCTGACCGCGATTGATCTTTCTCCTTCCATTCACGCACGCAAGCCCACAGGCGCCAAAGATGATCCTGCGGGGACCATTGTCGAAGAAGCGACAAGCCAACTCCTGGCCTATCTGGCCGGTACGAGGCGTGAGTTTTCGCTCCCGATCGATTGGTCCGGCGGTACGACATTCCAGCGAAAAGTGTGGAAAGCGATCACCACCATTCCCTATGGCCGCGTGCGGTCCTATCAATGGGTCGCCATTCGAGTCGGCGGAAAGCAGTATGCGAGGGCCGTGGGGATGGCCTTGGGCGCGAATCCGATCCCCATCGTCGTCCCCTGTCATCGGATCGTTGCGCATGATGGTTCGCTGGGAGGGTTTTCCTGCGGGTTGCCGCTTAAACGGCGCCTGTTGAAGCTGGAGGGGACACTCGATCAACTCCTGTCCTAGCCCACGGTACTCGAGTACGTGTTGGGGCCTCCGGGCTCCGCGCGCCAGCAGATCGGATGTGCGACTTCCGATGTATCACCAGACGAGCCCATTGTCATGAAGGCAGTGCTCCAACGTGTCACGCGAGCTTCCGTCGAGGTAGACGGACGGATCGTCGGCCGAATTGGAGCCGGTCTCCTGGTGTTATTGGGGGTAGCCAAGGGCGACGAGGAGCGCGATCTGTTGTATCTGGTCGAAAAACTCCACACGCTGCGCATTTTTGCCGACGACCAGGGGAAGATGAACCGGTCGCTTGTCGAGGTCGGCGGCGAGGTGCTGCTGGTGTCGCAGTTCACGCTGCTCGGTGATACCACGAAGGGGCGTCGGCCGGGGTTCGATCGAGCGGCTGCGCCGGACGAGGCGCGAACATGGTATGAGCAGGCGGTGACTCGACTTCGGGCGGTAGGCGTGAAGGTGGAGACGGGCGTGTTCGGTGCTCATATGCAGGTGGAATTGCTCAATGACGGGCCGGTGACCTTTCTGTTGGACAGTCGACGTGAGGGGTGATCCGCCGTGCTGTGCCGATGGGCGTGCAATGCGTGACCGATCAGTGCGGGGGACACACACGTCGTAGTGGTTAAGTCTTGCGCGCGAATGCCGATAAGGAAGCAGGGAGAAAGTCCGTTTGGTTTGAGCATGGTCTGATATACTACGCGTAATGGGCAAGGAATGCCCGGGAGGTCGAGATGGGAAGTCCCGTTTCTCGCAGCCATCCACTCCGCCAGCTCTTCGGCGCCTTGACGGAAAAGAGCTTCACCGAACACCTCGGGTGGCCGGATCTGAACGTCACCGAGTATCTCTCCAACCTGCTCGTCGAATTCGCGCACAGCGACCAACTCTACAAAATCCAGAATGCCCAGGGCCGCTCGGTCGATTCGGTCGTCGACATGTTGTTTGAATCGGAAGTGCTCCTGGAGGCGCACTCGTTCGAGCGGGAGCGCGACGTGCATCGGCATATCGGAGACTTTACCCTCTTCATGACCGGGCTTTTTCCTGAATACCTTCGTCGGCTCAAGACGGTCAGCCGCATCTACCACAAGGATGTTCTGGTGGACTATGTGAAGACGGGCAAACGCTCCTACGGGTTAGTGGCGGAGTACGGCAGTTACGACCCGGAGCAGGATTCGCCCTTGTTCAGGAAGTTGTCGGAAAATTTTGAACTCTGTGTGACCGGATTGGGATTTGTCCGCTCGGATCTCGATCGTATGCAAGATCCTGCCTGCCGCCGCGTGAAAGACCTGCTGCTCAATTGACACGCAGACGACCGATTCTCCTCATCCATGGTGGCGCGGGGCGCCGCGCCATGACCGATGCTCAGACGGACTGCCTGGAGGCCGCTCTGGCGGAGGGGCATCGTCTGTTGATGGACGGGAGGCCCGCATTGTCGGTGGTTGAGGAAGCCATTCGCCGTCTGGAGGAATCCGGATTGTTCAATGCAGGGCGTGGCTCGAACCGCCAACTCGATGGGGTGTGCCGGATGGACGCGTCGATCATGGAAGGCCATGACTTGCGTGCCGGTGCGGTCGCGTCCATCGAGGGCATTGTCCATCCGGTCACGGCAGCGCGGTTGGTCATGGAGCGGACGGCGCATGTGCTGCTTGTCGGGCAGTCGGCCTCTCGCTTTGCCCGGTATTTTGGACTGGAACGTGTTCCCCGCGCAAAAACGTCGGCCGGCCCACCACCGCGACAACTGCGACCGCGCGCTGGGGTGAGTCGAACGCTGCGACTCCATCAAGCGCTTGTAAAAACCGGTCGCCTCCGGACCAGGAGTCTGGGGAAAGAGACGGTGGGAGCGGTAGCACTGGATCTGTCGGGAACCGTCGCCGCTGGCGCCTCGACCGGCGGTGTAGATGTCATGTTGCCGGGCCGGGTGGGCGATACGCCGCTCATCGGTTGCGGGGTCTATGCCGACAATGAGGCCGGAGCCGTCTCCATGACCGGACTGGGGGAGAGCATCATTCGAGTTGCCGTCGCCAAGGAAATTACTGATGGATTGGCGGCCGGGCTGAGTCCGGCGGTGGCGGCTGCCCGTGTCCTCCGTAAGGTGGTGCAACGCATTCACGGTGCCGCCGGCGTGTTGGTCCTGTCGCCGGACGGACGATTCGCCATTCGGCACAGCACCCCTCACATGGCGGCCGGGGTCATCGGGCGTGATGGGCGGCCTCTGGTGCGAAGTCGGTTTGCGTAGGACCGATCGCGGTTGATAGAGTGACGGAAGGAATCGAACCATGCCGGCGCTTTTTCATCTTGCGTTCCCCGTCCACGATTTGGCCGCGGCCAAGCGATTCTATGTCGATGGTCTGGGTTGTGTGCTTGGGCGGGAGTCCTCCACCGCCATGACGCTCGGACTTGCCGGCCACCAGCTGACGGCGCACCTCTCGACTGCGCCGATCGCCTCGCAGAAGGGCATCTATCCTCGCCATTTCGGTCTGGTGCTGACGGGCGTGGAGGAATGGCAGACGCTAGCCGATCGCGCAAAGGCCAAGGATCTCGTGTTTTATCAGCAGCCTCGTCGCCGGTTTCCCGGGACACAGATTGAGCATCGCACGTTTTTTCTGGAAGACCCTTCAGGCAATCTGCTCGAATTCAAACATTACCTGCACGAATCGGCGATTTTCGGGGAGCGAAACTATCCATCTGTCGGCGACGCGGAGTAGCGCAGCGGTTGCTCCGGGTGAGGCGGTCACTCCTCCACAGGAACCACTTCCAAACTTTCCGATGGGTGTCGAGTGATGGCGCCTGATTTCCGGCTGCTCCCTCGTTCTAGCCAGCGCACGATGTGCCGCTGGCGTCGAGTGAGATAGGCCGTGTGCCTGATCGGGTCATAGCGGCGCGGAGAAGGCAGAATCGCCGCCAGCAGAGCCGCCTCCTCAATTGTGAGATCCTCAGCAGATTTCCCGAAATGGTGTCGCGCCGCCGCCTCCGCTCCAAACACGCCCTGTCCCCATTCGGCGACATTCAAGTACAGCTCCAGAATTTGTTTCTTGGTCAAATGGTGCTCCAGGGAACGTGTGATCAACGCCTCCCGGGCTTTTCGTAATAAGGAGCGTTCGGACGAGAGGTAGAGGTTTTTCGCCAACTGTTGGGTGATGGTGCTGCCTCCGCGTTTGAACTCCCCGACCTCCAGGTTGTACAGCGCTGCATCCTTGATACCTTCCCAGTCGAATCCTTCATGGGCGAAGAACGACGCATCTTCCGCTGCGACCACGGCTCGTTGAAGCGCCGGTGCAATTCGCGATAACGGCACCCAGGCAAATTTGATGTGCAGCGCATGGCCTTGCTCCTTGGCCTGGGCCCGGCGGGCTTCCATCAATGCCGTTTCCGTGGGATGGTGTTTGGCGAGGCGGGACACATCGGGGAGCGTCGCCAACCAGTACAACGCCAAGGCGGCAGCCGGTAGACCGACGAGCACGGTCGCCCAAAACAGGATCCGGCCGAACCGACTGCCTGTTGACTTGCTCATTCCTACACTCTATCTATGAATGCACGAGATGGCGTACCTGCCTGCCGTGCTGGCCGAAGGTGACGCGCATCCCGCATTGTCGTCCGCCACGAGCGTTATGAAATTACTCAGCGCCGAGTTTATCAAAAGTTCCGTGTCTCCAGAACAGTTTCCTGCCGACAGTTTGCCCGAAATCGCTTTCGTGGGACGCTCCAATGTCGGCAAATCCTCGCTGATCAATTCCCTGCTGCATCGGAAAAAATTGGCGAAGGTCAGCAAGACGCCGGGAAAAACACGCGCCGTGAACTTTTTTACCGTTCGGACCTCGGACCCGAAGCTGCCGCTCTTGTCCCTGGTGGACTTGCCCGGATATGGCTATGCCAAGGTCTCCAAAACCACGCGCGCGCAATGGGGGCCGATGATCGAACAATATCTCGAACAGCGGCAATCGCTCGGTGCGGTGATTCTGCTGATCGAGTCGCGTGTGTGGATGCCGCAAGATGTCATGACGATCCAGTGGGTGCAGTCGCTCGGATGCGGGCTGATCATCGTGCTGACGAAAGCCGATAAGTTGCGGCAGAGCGAGCGGAAGCCGACCCTGACCGAAGTGCGCGTCGCTTGCGGATTGCCCGCCGAAGTGCCGGTCATTCTGTATTCGGCCGAAACCCATGAGGGACGGGACGCGTTATGGGGCGAGATTCGCGCGCAGTTTAATGGACTGCGGAAACACGAGTGTGACACGAGAGAACGTTGATCACACGCAGATGTGACATCGCACAAGCACGCTCCCGCAAGATGCTCGAAACGACCGAACAGCAAGGCCGCAGGGAGTGAAGAGCCGAAGCGTGCCCTCGGGGGTACGTTGAGGGTCTGAACGAGGCGAGAACGCTGCTGGCGGACGTTTTCAGCATCCTGTTAAAACTTGATCTCGATGTAGGCTTTGTTTTTGAGATCGGCCATCCAGAGCTGATACTGATCCTCGGTCTTCTGCTGAAAGACAAGGGATTGAATTTCCGCCTTCACCTGTTCGAAGGGCCGAAACTGGCGCGGTTTCTTGTCGTCCACGCGCACGATATGCAGTCCTTCCGCCGTCTCGACGATTCCCGTGATCTGCCCCACCGGCAACGAGGTGAGCGCCTGTTCCAGCGCAGGAATCAACTCGCCTTGCCGGACCAATCCCAGTCGCCCGCCGCGTGAGGCGTCTGCCCCGTCGGAGAAGCGAATCGCCAGATCCTCGAAGGGCTCCCCCTGTTTCAAGGTGGCCAACAGCGCTTCGGCACGCCCTTGTGCTGCCGAGAGGCCATCGGGCGTGCGGGGTTTGATCAGAATTTGGCTCAACTGATATTCCTCGGGGTACGCGAACCGATCTTGGTGCTCCCGGTAGTATCGCTTCATCTCCGAATCGGCCACCATGATTAAGCCGCGCACTTCGCGGTCGACCACACGCATCAACGTCAGCTGTTCGCGGATACGCCTGGTGGTGTTCGGGTCGGCGTTGTTGAGCGCCTCCCCCTGCTTCTTCATCTCCTCCATCGCTTGCGCGACTTCCTGGTCGGACACATCCACGCCCTTGTTTTTGGCGGCCTGGAGCTGCAGCTTGCGCTCGATCATCTTCGTGACGGCGATCGCTTCGGCGGTCTTGAGGCGGCGTTCCAGTTCCTCGCCTTTATACAGCTTGCGCAGACGCTCCTGATCGGGAAGCAGGTCACGTTTTAATTCCGACCACATGATCAGGTCGGAGTTGACGACCGCCACGATGCGATCTTCCAGTTTGGCGGCGTTCGCGGAAGCGGTCGGGACCAGGCCCACACAGACACTGAGAAGCAGACCCGTGGCCAGTGGGCCGACGAGAGACCCGGTTGGCTGAGCGGAAGACGGCCGGATGCCTGCTGGTAGGCGCAGGATGGCGCGGAGGCATGTCGAAACGGAATGCAATCGGTGATTCATACGGGTAGTGGGATTGTACACAATCGAGACTTCAGAAGGGGAACGTTGTTGCGAAGAACAAGAGGGAAGAATAGCGAAACGGAACGCGTGGGTATCCGATGCGTACCGGGTTACTGCCGCCCTGGTTCATCGGTCACGTAGCGAGCGGCGTCGGCCATGCGGATGGTGGCACCGGTGCGGAGTTCGGCGAAGACGTCGTCCAGCCGCTTTCGCCGTTTTTCGGCCAGCAGTTCCTGACGGAGCCGTTCTCGGGTCGCCTGATCCGCCTGCAGAATTTCCGGCTCCAACGGGCTGACCTTCATAAGATAGTAGCCCTTGTCGGTCTTGATCGGATCACTCAACACGCCGGGGTGCATGGAGGGGATCAACGCCTCGAGTTCAGGCTCCAGCAAGCCCTTTCGGTAGGGGCCCAGATCGCCGCCCTTGGCACGGCTCCGCTCATCAATCGAATACCGGAGGGCGAATCGCGTGAAGTTGCCGCCGGCTTCCACCTGGCGTTTCAGATCCTTGGCGGCGTACACGTTCGGCAGCAACATGACCGAGACCTGCACCTTGGGATTCGCCAGGAGTTGGTTGGCATGTCTTTCAAGGTACGCGTCCAGTTCTTCCTTCGAGATCTCGACCTTGGTCTTGATCCGGTCCTTCAGCAATTCATCCAGAATCAGCTGTTCGCGGTACCGCAACGTCTTCTCGCGGATCTCGTCCGATTGATCAAGCCCTTGCTTGCGCGCCTCCTGCATCAACAACTCGCGCATGATCAATTCATCGAGGAACCGGCGTTTTCCGCCTTCTTTTTCGTACCGGGCGCGGGTGGCCTGCGACAGTTCTTCCCAGCGAATGTCGAACTCAGCCTGGGTGATGGAGCGTCCGTTGATCATGGCGATCACCGGCTCTTCCTGCGGTGGTTCCGTACAGCCAGTCAATAAGCCGAGTGCGTACAACGCCAATGCCGCGCCGGTCAGTCCCACGTGCCAATGCGAATGATGAGTTGTGTGCCGTGACGTCATGCGGTCGGAGAGAGCATCCAGTGCGAAGATCAGCTCGAGCCTTTCTGCGGTTCTTTGTTGTTGGTACCACAGACGTGGAGGGTTTGCAAGATTGCGTTGAGTTCTGGAAAGACCAAACTCCAGTCGTCATGCGGCATCTGGAGTTCAAACGACAGCGGTGACAGGAATCGCAGCCGCTTTTTGTACTTGTCCATGAGGGCCTGCACGGCGGTCTCCGACACTTTCGCCTTGGGATCGAAGGTGATCACGACGGCGTGGAGCTGTTCGACCACGGAGGCGAGACGGAGCTGTTTCGCCAGGAGGCGGATTTGCATGAGTTCGAACAACCGCTCGACCGGATCCGGGGGATGCCCGTACCGGTCTTCGATCTCTCCGTGCAAGAGCGCGAGATCCCCGAGTTGTCCGCAGGACGACAGGCGCTTGTAGAAGGAGAGCCGTTGATGACTGTCGGCCACATAGTCCTCGGGAATATAGGCCGAGACACTGAGTCGCAGCTCGGGATCCGGCTCTTCCTCCACTACGTGGCCCTTGAGGCGCTGTACCGCCTGTTCCACCATTTGCAGATAGAGATCGAGGCCGATGGCGGCGATATGCCCCGATTGTTGTTTGCCGAGCAGATTGCCCGCCCCGCGAATTTCCAAATCGGCTGCGGCGATGCGAAAGCCCGACCCCAGCTCGGTAAATTGTTGGATGGCCGTGAGTCGTTTTTGTGCATCCTCCGACAAGTTGCCTTCATCCGGCACCAGGAAGTAGGCGTAGGCTTGCTCACCGCTTCGTCCCACGCGGCCACGCAGCTGGTAGAGCTGCGCCAGCCCGAAGGTATCGGCGCGATTGACGATGATCGTATTGGCCGTCGGCACATCGATCCCGGACTGAATGATGGCGGACGCGATCAGAATGTCCGCCTCCCGATGAAAAAATTTCAGCATGACGGCTTCCAACGGTTTGGAATCCATCTGGCCATGTGCCATGACGATGCGCGCTTCCGGAACCAGTTCCTGGAGCCATGCGCCCATTCGTTCCATGGTTTCCACGCGGTTATGCACGAAGTAGGTTTGCCCGCCGCGGCCGAGCTCGCGGAGAATCGCTTCGCGAATGGCTTTTTCGCTGAAGCGGAGCACCTGTGTCCGAATGGCGAGTCGCCCGGACGGCGGGGTATTGATGATCGACAGGTCGCGCACACTCGTCATGGTCATTTGGAGCGTGCGGGGAATCGGTGTGGCCGTCAGGGTCAGGACGTCGACTTGGGTGCGCAACTGCTTGAGGCGTTCCTTGTGCTTGACCCCGAACCATTGCTCCTCATCGATGATGACGAGCCCGAGGTTGCGAAACTGCACGTCTTTCTGAAGGAGCCGGTGGGTGCCGATGAGCACATCGACCAGGCCCGCCGCCGTATCTTTGATGATCGCCTTCGTCTCCTTCGGCGATTGAAACCGGGAAATTAGTCCCACACGGGTGGGGAAGGGGGCGAACCGTTCCACGAAATTGTCGTAATGCTGATGGGCAAGGAGGGTCGTGGGCACCAGTACGGCCACCTGCCGGTTTTCCTCAACCGCTTTGAATGCCGCCCGCATGGCGACTTCGGTCTTGCCATAGCCCACATCGCCGCACACCAGGCGATCCATCGGCTTGGTGGAGGCCAGGTCGTGGGTGATGTCCTCGATTGCTTTCCGCTGGTCAGGCGTTTCTTCATATTCGAAGGCTGCCTCAAACTCGTGGTAGAGCGTGCTGTCTTTGCCGTAGGACGTCCGATGGACCAGTTCCCGGTTCGCATAGAGCTCGACGAGCTCGTGCGCCATTTCTTCGATGTCTTTTTTGACTTTCGCGGTCGTTTTCGCCCAACTCGTCCCGCCGAGCCGGTCCAGTCGTGGAACATGTGCGTCGGCCCCCGCGTACCGCTGCACCTGATTCAGCCGGTCGAGCGGTACATAGAGCTTGTCCGTTCCGGCGAATTCGAGCACCAGGAAGTCGCTGTCGAAGTCCTGGACCGAGAGCCGGCGCAGTCCTTGGTATTTGGCGATGCCGTATTGCACGTGCACCACGAAATCACCGACGTTCAGATCCTCTAACGAGGAAAGAAAGGTCGCCGCCTTGCTCTTGTGTTGCGGCTTGTGGCGGGCCCCCTTCGCGAACAGTTCTTCTTCCGTCAGCACGACCAGGCGTAGCTCGGAAGAGAGGAAGCCGGCCGACACGTCGCCGTTCAAGACCGAAAACGGCGCCTTCTGCGCGCCGCCGGCGGCGAGCGCCGAGGGTTTCCACTCCACGGCCGGCCGATCATGTTCGCCGAACAGTGCCAGCAATCGGCCAACCTGACCCTGGCTGCGAGCCACCAGGACGACCGGACCGCCCTCCCGCAGTTGATCGAGCACTTCCAACGTATGGCTGAAGGCGGTCCCGCGCTGACCGAGTCCCACACTCGCCGGGGTTTGCGCCGGGCAGGTCATCACCGGCTCCCAACTCGCGTCCGGCGCGGTGAGCGGCTCAAGGGCGAGCGTCGCATACCTCTCCGTTGCGGCACGAATCTGATCCCAGGTGAGATAGAGCTGATCGGGCGTCGGGTATGGGTTTGGGTCGGAACGATCTTCGTGACGCAGATACCCTTCCTCAATGGCTTGCCAACATTCCGCCGTGTGGGCTTTCAAGGTGTCGGGCTGATCCAGCACCAGTACGGGAGGCTGTGGAAAATAATCCAAGAGGCTGTCCATGGCGCCATAGACGGACGGGGCATGCCATTCGGCATCGGCGGTCAGTGGCGCGAGTGCATCGGGTGCGTCTTCGGGACGGATCAATTCCCGCGCGGGTAGCACCCAGGCCTGCTTGATCTTGTCGGTCGACTTTTGGGTGGCCGGATCGAAAAAACGGATGGATTCGATGGTGTCGCCGAGAAACTCCACCCGCAACGGATCGGGATAGGCCGTCGAGTAAATGTCGACGATGCCTCCGCGGATGCTGAATTCGCCGGGAATTTCCACCACCGAACCTTTGCGATATCCCAGGCGCAGCAGGCCGGACACGAGCGTGTCCCGTTCCAGTGTCCCGTTGGGTTGAAAGCAAAGCAGGGCATCGGTGAACACCAACGCCGGAAGCACGCGCTGGGTCAGGGCCGGGACGGAGGTGAACAGGACCGTGCGAGCGGTCGTGCAGAGCCGGTGCAACGTCTGCATGCGGCGGGCGACCAGATCGATGTGGGGGACGGTCGATTCATACGGCAACGTTTCCCATTTGGGGAAGAGTGCGAGGTCGTCGCCCGATTGCCCGAAGAGGGTGCGGAAAAAAAGCGTGTCTCGATAGAGGCGCTCCGCCTCGTCGTCTGTCTTGGTGACGACCAGCCAGGAGCGGTCAGCCAGTGGTTGGGAAGGCACGCTCTGCGTGAGCAGGGCGAGGCCGAAACCGGTCGTTGAGCCGTGCAAGCCCATGAGGCAGGGTTTGCCTGAGCCGGAGTGAAGGGCTTCTCGTGCCGGCGCGAGCCAGTTCGTCAGATGCAGTGGTACGACAGGTGGCACGAAATCCTTACGCCGTGGTGGAGCGAATGCGTTGTACCAGTGTGGTGGTTGAGACCCCGGGGACGAGCGGGATGGTTTGGACGTGTCCGCCGCGCGCTTCCACCGTGTCCCGGCCGACGATCCGGTCGAGCGGCCAGTCGCCGCCCTTGACCAGAATATCCGGCTGGAGGGTCGCAATGAGCGCACCGGGATCCGGTTCAGGGAAAATGACCACGTAGTCCACGCAGGCCAGCGCCGCAAGGACCTCGGCCCGCTGGACATCCGGCACGATGGGACGATCAGCACCCTTGTGCAGGGCGCGTACGGAGGTGTCGGAATTCACCCCGACGATGAGCACCTCACCGAGATCGCGGGCCGCCTGCAGGTAACGGACATGGCCGATGTGCATGAGATCGAAGCAGCCGTTCGTGAAGACGATCCGGTGCTGCTGCCGACGGTGTTCCGCCAGCAGGGAAGCCAATTCCTCGCGTGTGGTGACTTTTGTGGGCATCATGTTCGGCGTCAATCCAATCATGCATCTTAGCAGGATGAAGAAAAAGTCCGCCACCACGAATCCGTGGTGAACGTCAGGCGCTCGCGAACTCAGACGGGTGGGGGATGTCTTCGTTTCTTCTTCCCCTCGTCATCCAGAGGAAGGGCGCCCAGGCGGACGACTCCTGCGCCATGTCGCTCGATCAGTTTATCCAGGGCAGCCACCGCATCGCGCTGGCGGCGGTCGAAGAGCGGTTCCGGGGCCGGCACGAGGTCCGACAGGCCGAGGCCCACGAGGCGATATCGCGATCGCGGCTGTAGCAAGTTTTTCAAAGCCAGACGAATATCCGGCCACATATCCGGGTCATAGTTCAACGGCGTGGCAAACTTCCGTTGCCGCGTGGTGATGCGAAACTGCGAATCCTTCAGTTTCACGGTGAAGGAGCCGGCAGCCAGACCCTCTAAGCGAAGCTCATGCGCCAGCGTTTCGAGAAACCCATGAATGATCGGCTCCAGTACGCCAGGATCGTTCGTATCTTCGTCGAAGGTCGTTTCGTGGCTCACACTCTTAGACTCGCGGTCGGCTACTACAGGATCGGAATCAAAGCCGCGGGCCAGTGATTGAAACGCTGCCAGGCGGGTGCCCAGTAAGCGCAGAAGCGCTGATTCGAAGCGAGGAAGGAGGAGGTCGCCCATTGTCTTCACTCCCAGGCGCTCGACTGCCTCTGTGGATTTGGGACCCATGCCCGGCAACGAACGAATCGGCAGCGGGGCCAAGAAGGAGGCTTCCGCGCCCGGCTCGATCACCGCCAGCCCGTCCGGCTTGTGCGCATCGGCGGCGATCTTGGCGACGGTTTTTCCGGAGGCCAGGGCAATCGTGCAGGTGAGGCCCGTCGTGCGGAGAATGTCGTCCTTGAGCGTCTGCCCTAACAATCGGGGATCGGGATGACGGGTTTGTAGTCTCGTCGTGTCCGCATAAAATTCATCGATACTCGTCCACTCGGTTTCAGGAAAAAACCGGTTGGTGACTCCTTGAAGCTGACGATGGAGCCTCGTATAGAGCGGCCGGTCAGGTGGGACGAGGATCAGCTGAGGGCAGAGGCGCAGCGCCTGAATGGTCGGCATAGCGGAGCGGACGCCGAATCGCCGGACCGCATAGCTGGCGGCCGCAATAATGCCGCGTGGGGGCGGGCCTCCTACCGCGACCGGTTTTCCTGCCAACGACGGATCGGCGAGCACGGCGGCCGAGGCAAACATGGCGTCGATGTCGCCGAAGAGAATTTGTCGGGGCCAACGAGCAGACATGAAACGTTAGCTCGATTGGAATGGAAGGCTGAATTGCCGGCCCATGAAACTCATCGGAGCGGGTTCCGGTTGCGGTTCATCCTGCACGATCGCGAACTCACGGAGCGGTCCCCGACAGGCTCCGCAGAGGTGCCGTCGTGGTTGAATGGTCCGACGCTGCCGCCGGTAGATGGAGCCGCATTGTTGGCAGCGCCAGGCATACTTCGCCAATGCCGTCACCGCTTTGCCCAACGAATGATAGATCGTGATGCCGAGGCCATCCAGGTTCATGCGCGCCATCATGCGACGGAAATCCTGACCATGATTCGGACGACGCTTGAGGATGTCGTATTGCCACTGATGAATCATTTCGTGCGCCAGCGTCGTCATCGTTTCGCGATCCCGGCTTTGGTCCTGAACTGAGAGGAGGACCGATGACAGCCTGATGCAGCGTCGTCGCGTCTGATCACTGGTGCTGAGTGAGTGAGGATGTCTCGGACCGACCCGGCAGACAAACATGCCGGCAGAGGAGGTCAGTCGCCGGCTCCATTCGATGCGAATCGGCGGCAACGCATCGTGAAAATACCGTCGATTAAGGTCGGCCCAGATGGTCAGCAACGGTTCGGCAGAGGGCGCCATGGACATCACAGGGTGATTCGATGCCGTATGAGGATAGCACTCACCACTCTGGTTCAGCGGCCGGACAACTCTTCAATGACCGCCGCGGCCAACAGCGGCACCATGATCTCGTGATGCCCGGTGAGGGCGTAGCCTTTGCCGCCTTTTTGGGTGGGGCGGCGCACGACGTTGGTCATGGGACGATAGTGTGTGAGGAAATCCATATTGACCGTCGTGATGTTCGTCAATGAGTGGCCGAGATTGCGTCCCAGCGACACGGCTTTCAAGAACACTTCCGGCAGGATGACGGCGGATCCCAGGTTGAGGTATATCCCGCCCTCCATGCCCGAGACCACAGCGGCCAAGCGGCGAAAATCGAGCAGTGATCCTGCGCCGATCGCTGCGCCGTCTGCGGACGGATGCATGTGAATGATATCGGTGCCGACGGCGACGTGGACGGTGACGGGAAGTCCCAATCTGGCTCCGGTGGCCAGGAGGCTGGTGGCCCGGTTCGGAAACTGGTACTTATGACGATTGATGTACAGGCCGAGCGATTCGCCCAGCCCCTGACCTTCTTTCATCCCCAGCGTGATGGCCTCGTTGAGCATGCGGCCGGTTTCTTCCGCCATGCCGAATCGGCCGGAGTCGATCTCCGCGTCCACTTCTTCTGACGTGTGGCCCATGAAGGCCAGTTCGAAGTCGTGGATGATGACGGCGCCGTTCATGGCCAACGCGGTCACGATGCCGCGCTCCATCAGGTCCACGAGCAGCGGGCCCAATCCCACCTTCACCACATGGGCGCCCATACCGACAATGACCGGCCGGCCGCGACGATGCGCCTTCGCAATGGCCTGCGCCACCTCCCGCAGCGTTTTCACGGCCAGGATATCGGGGAGCGAATCGAGGAAGCGCTTGAACGAGCGACCTTTCGTCCAGACTTTGGCAAAGTTGGAAACCTGTACCTTGCTGTGCCGTCGCTGGAGCGGATAGGTCTTCAAACGAGACGCATCAATCGGCTTGATGATCGCGGGAGGCGTCGAGGATTTCGCGGAACGTTTAGGCCGGGTTGGCAAGAACGTGATCCTCAATGAGTTCGCAGAGCACATGGCCCAGCGTGATGTGGCTTTCTTGAATGCGGGCGGTCACCGTCGACGGCACGACAAAGGCGTACTCAACCAGACTAGCCAGCTTGCCGCCGGAGCCGCCGGTCCAGGCGACGGTCGTGAGTCCCATGGCCTTGGCCGCTTCGACTCCTCTCAGCACATTGGGGGAGTTGCCGCTGGTGCTGATGGCGATGGCCACGTCTCCTGCCTGCCCATGTGCTCGCACCTGGCGGGCGAAGAGTTCGTCGAAGCCGTAGTCGTTGGCGATGCAGGTAATGGCAGCGATGTCCGTGGCAAGCGCAATGGCCGGGAAGGGGGTGCGTTCGCGCTTATAACGGCCGACGAATTCGGCGGCGATGTGCGCGGCATCCGTGGCACTGCCGCCGTTGCCGAAGAGCAAGACTTTATGTCCGGTTTGAAAGGCTCGCCCGATGAGTTGTGCGACCTGCACGATTTTGTCGGCGTGGTCACGCGCAAAGTGCCGCTTGACCTCGGCACTCTCGTCGAACGCCTTGATGGCGAAGTCCTTCATCGTGCGGAATTGTAGGGAAGCCCCAGGCCACTGTCAAACGACTGCCGGGAGGCGTCTACTTTCCTGGCGAGGCGGGGGAAGACCGTTTGGTGATCATGTTCATCGCCAGCGTCAGCATGGAGCCGACATCCGACACATTCGCCGGCAGCACGAGCGTATTGCTGGTTTTGGCCAGTTCCCCGAACTGGGTAATGTACTGTTCGGCGACCCGTAATTGCACGGCTTCGTAGCCGCCGGGAACTTGCGTGGACTCGGCGACTTTGCGCAGCCCCTCGGCGGTCGCGCCGGCGATCGCCATAATGGCGGCCGCCGCACCCTCGGCTTCGTTGATCTGCTGCTGCTTCTTGGCTTCAGACGCCTTGATGACCTGTTGCTTCTCGCCTTCCGCCTGATTGATGGCGGCGTCGCGCTCGCCTTCGGACGTGAGAATCACCGCGCGTTTCTCCCGCTCGGCGCGCATCTGCTTTTCCATCGCGGCCAGGACATCTTTCGGCGGCGTGATGTTCTTGATCTCATACCGCAGGACCTTTACGCCCCAGGGCTCCGTGGCCTTGTCCAGTTCATTGACGACCTGGCTGTTGATGTTGGTGCGTTCTTCGAACGTGCGGTCGAGTTCGATTTTCCCGATTTCACTGCGGAGCGCGGTCTGGGCCAGTTGCGTGATGGCAAAGCGATAGTCGCTGATGCCGTAAGAGGCGCGTTGCGGGTCCAGCACCTTCGAATAGAGAATGCCATCGACGCCGACCTGCACGTTGTCGCGCGTGATACAAATCTGTTCGGGGATATCGATGGCGGTTTCTTTCAACGAGTGTTTGTATTGGACGCTGTCGAGAAACGGCCAGAGAATATGAAATCCGGCGCCGAGCGTGCGCGAATACCGACCGAGACGTTCGACCACATAGGCGCTCTGTTGCGGCACCACCCGCGCCGTTTTGGAAATGACCAGCAGGACGAGGCCCGCAAGGAATATGACGACCCAGAGTCCGCCTGGCATGCCGCTATCCTCCATGATGGGGTAACCTCATTCGGGTTTGATCCACAGGGTGATGCCGTCGACGTGATGGACGAGGCTGCGTTGGCCCTTGGTGAGCGGTGTGTGGCCGAGGTTGTGCGCGTTCCATGTGCTGCCGCGGCATTCCGCTTTGCCCCGGCCGTCGGGAGGAATGTCTTCCAGCACGATGGCCGTTTCCCCGCCCATCGTATCGACCGGCGAGATCCCGCCTCGATCGGTGGCCATGAGTCGGCGGAGTGGTGGGCGTAAGAGCAGCAGGGAGCCGATCGAAAGACCCGAGAACAGCAGCCAGGACATCCACGCGCTTTGGATGAGGTCCAAGCCGACCAGTGTGCCGACCAGCAGCGCCCCGATGCCGAAGAACAACAGATAGAATCCGCCGGGCGTGACCATTTCGCCGCCGAGCAGCAGGATTCCCAGAAAAGCCCAGAGCCACCAGCTCATCGCACCTCCTCACACGTCACGACCAGCCGGATTACAGAGGCATGAATTCTGGCGAAAGTCTATGCGTCTTTCCAGGGACCGTCAAGGATTTGGGCAGAGTCGGTAAGTTTACTCGCGAGCGTCGTTCTGACCCATTGATCTGATAAGTGACAAAAATAAGGCGATGGAATCGTGGCACCGATCGCTCCGTTGACATCAGCGATCCCACGGTCTAGGTTGATGCGGCGCGTGGCTCCTGGGATTGTGGCCGTCCAGAATCCTGTCATGTCGCTGAAGCCCATCATTATCTACCTCTCTTTGCCGGCACGAGTGGCCATGGAATCGGCGTTCATTTGGATTGCGTCCTACGGATATGCAGCGATCTTCGGAGCGCTGATGTTGGGGATCGTGGGTTTGCCGGTACCAGATGAAGCGTTGTTGACATTCGTCGGGTATCTGAATGCTCGCGGGGACCTCATGCTGGCCCCCTCGATTGCCTCCGCGTTCTTCGGGAGTGCCTGCGGGATCAGTCTCAGTTATATGCTGGGGCGTCTCGCAGGCCCGGCCCTGCTCACCCAACTCAGTAGCAGGCTCGCCGTGAATCCGGAACACCTCACCAAGGCGCAGCAATGGGTGCAGCGATGGGGGAAATACACGTTGCTGATCGCGTACTTTGTGCCTGGGGTACGGCATTTCGCTGCGCTTCTGACGGGGGTGTCGAAACTTCCGTTTGGAACGTTTGCGCGATTCGCCTATGTGGGTGCGCTTCTCTGGTCCAGTACCTTCATCATGGTCGGGTATTGGCTCGGCGAGGAATGGAGTCGTCTCTCACCGGCACTGCACCGCTCGCTCCTGTTGTTCGGACTGGCCGTTGCGCTGCTACTGATCGCAGGGCTGGCCTTGCTGAGAAACCGGACTCGGACGAGGGAACCAAGCCTGTGAAGCAGCCTGCCGACTTCAGCGCAAGACCTTCACCATGTGGTGAAAAAGTCGTCCATGCCGGTTCAGTCCGCGGTCGTGGCAGCCGCACAGTTCCCCCAACCGCCGCCCCAAAACCTCCGCTCCGGCTCCTGCTGTGTGAGGCTCAGGACCACTCGTAGGAGGTCCGGACTTCTGCCGTTCGACTCAATCGCCTGTAGAGACCCACCAACGGTCTACGGTTTGCGTAACTGGTTTCCATCACCATGTTGCTCGAACACTCGAGCGATGGGATCTCGTAAACTGTCGCCTGAATGTTGCCGGTGGTCCACCACGCAGGCCACAGGTATGTCAATTCGTCACGGACGTACCACGCGCTGCCGGTGCCCTTGTCGATCTGCTGTCACTTTCCAGGTTAGCCCATTGAACGGTTTGGTCGACCAGGTCGTTGTGCTCCCAGCCGCCGCCGAGCGCCTTGTAGAGTGCGATGAGATCAATCGCGAGTGCGGCCCGACTTTGGACCAGCGCGTCCTGTGCGGTATACAACGATCGCTGTGTGTCCAGGACATCAAGAAAATTGCTCAAGCCTTGGGTATATCGAGTCATCGCTATGCGTGCGGCTTTTTCTTGCTGTTTGACCTCTTCTTCCAATGAGGCGTGCCGTGCGTGTTCATTGTGATAGGCGACCAGCGCGTTCTCAACGTCCTGGAAGGCCGTCAGGACGGTTTTCCGGTACGTCAGATATTGCTGATCGCGCCGGGCTTCATATGTACGAATATTCGCCTTCGTGGCGGGATAGTTCAGCAGGCCCCATTTGATTTGCGGCCCCAGTGTATAGAAGCTCGCCGCCGCCTGCGTTAGGTTCAGCGCGTTTCCGGCCTGCACTCCGTACTGGGCTGTTAAGCTAATCGATGGGAACAAATTCGCCACCTGTACGCCGACACGCGCGGTGGCTGCCGCGAGGCTGCGTTCCGCTTGGCGGACATCAGGACGGCGCCGCAAGAGATCGGATGGGAGCCCAACGGGAATTGCAGGCGGTGCGGTCAGGTTGCGGCCCCTCGCCTTCAATTCGTCGGTGAGGTCGCCTGGATTCTGGCCGAGCAGCACGGCGATGGCGTGCATCATCTGGCCGACATTGCTCTGGAGGGTTGGGATGGTCGCTTGAGTTGATGCGAGACTGGCCGCGGCTTTTGCGACATCCAAATCCGTGGCGAGACCAGCTGTATAGCGGACCTGAGTGATCTTCAGCGTGTCACGTCGTGACGATTCTGTTGTATTTGCGACAGCCAACTCTTCCTGATATTGCCGAAGTTGGAGATAATCCTTGGCGACCTCCGCGACGGTGCTGACGAGCGTATTTCGTAAGCTGTCCTCATAGGACTGCGCCTCCGCCGCAGATGCTTCCACTTGCCGTCGCACGCCGCCGAATACATCGAGCTCATAGCTGGCGTCAAAATAGGGCTGATAGTAGCCATAGGACGTCGGAATCAAGGTCCCGCTACCGAGTTTGGGGATTGCGGGATTCTCGGTACTGATCTTGTTGCGAGAATATTTCCCTTCGAGGTCGACGGTCGGAAGTTGCGTCTTCGCACTGGTATAGCGAAGCGACGCGCGCGCTTCCTGAAGCCGTGCCTCTGCGATCTGAACGTCCACGTTATTGGCGATGGCGCGTTGCACCAGTGACGTGAGGGTTTCATCCGAGAAGGTGGTCCACCATTCGGCGAGGGCCGTCGTGTCCTTGCCGAGGTTCTCTCGGGTTGCCTCGACAAAAGTTGCGGGCGTGTGCATGAGGGGTTCACGATAGTCCGGCCCGACCGTGCATCCGGCCATCACCGTAGACACCAGGACGGCGGCGAGTATGCGGGTCCTCATGACTTGCCTCTTTGTGATCGTGTGTCCAAATGGGCCTGGGCTCCCGGATCCGGCAGAGGTTGTGCCTGGATGTACACATCCATCTGTTGGCCGACGTACAGTGAGAAATCATGCCGCTGATGGAAGCTGTAGACCACCTGTAACACACGCGTATCCACGCGTTCGGTGGATGTTCCGGTCAGCGATTTTTTCGGTACGACGTAGGGCTCGACGCGCACGAACGTGAGCGGAATGTTGAGGTCACTTCGCCCTCGTGGATAGGCGACCGCGGGCTGCGCATGCTCCACACGCCAGGCATCCTGCTCATCCACGTCCACGCGAATGTTCAACACCTCGTTATTGCCCACGAGCATCAGGGCATCGTCGGTTTGAGCGGCCGGAGCATATTCCCCGGCATGAATCTTCACTTGCAGCACTTCCCCGGCAAGAGGTGAGCGGACAGTCAGCCGCTCGACGTCGACTTTGGTCTGAAGAATCTGGGCTTGGACCTCCCGAACCGCGGCTTGCTGCACTCGAAGTTCAGCCGTCCACGTCCCGGTTTTCAGCCGGTCCAGCTCAGCTTGCTGATAGGCCACCGCGGCCTCACGTTGCCGCACGGCGTTGCGTGCCTGGTTGACTTCGTCCTGGCTGATCGCGCGCAAATCCTCCGTGGACGCCGCTTCGCGCAACATCAACTGCGTTCGTGCATCGTCCAGTTGGACGTTGGCCTGGGCGAGTTGCTGTTCCTGTTTCCGGATATCTTCGAGCCGATTCCCTTTCCGCAGTTTGTCCAACGTCGCCTCGGCCGATGACCCGGCGGCCTCGTAACGGGCCAGTTCGGCTCGCTTCGGGCCGTCTTCAAGTTGCCACAGCGGTTGTCCTTTCTTCACCTGATCGCCGACCTTCACATAGACGGTCGTGACCAGTCCCCCAGTCGGGCTACCCACCCTGACGTTCTCGGTCGATGCCTCGATCAATCCCGCACCGAAAACGTAGGCCGCAAATGGCGCCTTCGACGGTTCGGCGACGGGCTTGGACTGTTGCGGCGGCTTGGTTGTCGCCGCCATCATATATAGTCCGAATCCGACGCCCAACACAGCCACGACCGGTAAGAGATATTGGCGAGTCATTGCAGCATCCTTTCTGCGTCCACCATGTCTTGATATGAGTGAAAGATCTGCTGAACCTGTCCGTCGTCGATCCGGGCGATCCGATCCGCAAAGTGGTAGATGCGGGTGTCGTGCGTGACAATGATCAGCGCCCGACCCGTACTCGTCGCCACTGAGCGCAGCAACTCAACGATCCGTTGCCCGGTGACGTGGTCCAGCGAGCTGGTGGGTTCATCACACACCAGCAGGTTCGGGGAATGGACGATGGCCCGGGCGATAGCGACGCGCTGCTGCTGGCCCCCCGAAATGTCCGAGGGGCGGGACATCGTGCGATCGCCCAGCCCGACTTTTTCGAGCGCCTCGTCCGCTTTTCGGAGAGCGTCTGCATACCCGGTCCCGTTGATCAGCAGTGGGATGGCGACATTCTGGCGGAGCGGAAGTGAGCCGATCAGATTGAATTGCTGAAACACAAAGCCGATATGCTGGCCGCGATACTGCGTCCGATCCTCTTCGGTCATGTGGTGAAGATTCTGCCCAAACACCAGGCACTCGCCCTCGCTTGGGTCCAGCACACCGGCGATCGTGGAAATCAGCGTCGTCTTCCCACAGCCGGACGGCCCGACCAGCATCATCACTTCGCCCTGCTGAATCGTGAGGTTGATGCCGCGAAGCGCACGCACCTCGCTGGCTCCGTGGCCAAATATCTTCTTCACACCGCGGCACTCGACTGCATGTATATGTTTTGTCGTATCCACGGATCAGCCTCTGAATACGATGCCCGGTTCGAGCTTCATGACTTTCCTCAAACTGATCACGGAAGAAATCGCAACAATGCCGACTACCGCTATGCCCGCCGCCGCCAGCACCTGCCATGGCAGCGTGAAGGTGATCATGCTGTCCTGCGTGGCCCAGCCCATGAGGGAGGCCAGCCCAGTTCCCGTGCCATACCCGAGGAATCCGACCAGCGCCGCCTGCGTCAAAATCATGGAGAGTAGGGTTCGATTCCCTGCGCCCATCGCCTTCAATGCGCCGAAGTGCCGCAGGTTGTCCATCGTGAAGTTGTAAAACGTTTGGCCGGCGATGAGCGTGCCCATCAGAAAGGCGATGAACACGGAGAGGCCGAAATTAATCACAATACTGGTCTCGGTGATGTAGTACCGCAATGTCTTCTCGATGAACTGCTGCGAGGTGTAGGCCGCAAGCCTCGTAACCCGTCCGATTCGCGCTGCCACTTTCTCAGCGGATTCCCCCTGTTGCGGCGCAGCCAGGATAAACGACAGATTCTTACGTTGCGAGGGAACCATCGACAACGCTCGCGTATACGTCGTATACACCACGGGCTGCGATTGGAAGCCGCGTGACACTTCGCAGAATCCCACGACCACCACACGGTGATCATTGATTTCCAGGGTATCGCCGATCTTCAACGGTGTTCGGGTTCCGTCCGGATTCACATGCGCCAGTTTGTCACCGGCGCTGATGGCATCGACAACCACGGCCTCGCTTTGGCGAACATCCGAGAGCGCGCCCGCTTTCATCACTGCGGGGCCACCAATCAATGTCGTATCATCAATCCCGTACAGGACGATTGCGGTGTTTGTGCCGTCTTCGAGTTTGGCTTGGACAGAGCCCTTGTAGAGGGTGACGGCCCACGCGACGCCTTCCACGCTTCGTACTCGGCCGATCTGCCCATTCGTCATCGGTTGGGAGTCATCGATGAAGCGCACCTTCGGGTCC
Organism: Nitrospira sp.; assembly: GCA_016788885.1. NCBI lineage: Bacteria > Pseudomonadati > Nitrospirota > Nitrospiria > Nitrospirales > Nitrospiraceae > Nitrospira > Nitrospira sp. The sequence goes on from JAEURX010000071.1 coordinate 27,559, forward strand.
ATGACCCAGATCTCGGCGTTCACGGCGTTAATTCCCGAGTACATTTGAGTCATGATTCCGACAAACATCGCCAGTTGCTGGACCAGGAGCAACGAGGCGAACATGACGCCGGCGACAATGCCGAGGTATTTGCCGGTATCTCCCATCAACATGTGCAGCGCGATTCGCCTCATTATTTCGTTCCCATCTATTTACACATCTTCAATTATTGCATACAGCAAATATTAGAGCGCGCACTCTCACCTTCCCAGTGGTCATCTGGGAGCTACTCTATTTCGAACTCCGGGCCGTAGTCAGCTTTTCAAGCAATTCGATCAGGATCTCGCGCTCACCGTTGCTGAGCGGCTGTAGCATCCGAGCGGCTATATCGAGCTGACTGTGGCGGAAATGCTCGCGCAGCATCTTGCCTTTCTCAGATTCCTTGACGGTCACGATCCGTCGGTCCTCTTCGGAACGAAATCGCTCCACCATCTGTTTACGTTCAAGCCGATCGATGATTCTCGTCACCGTGCTCAGCGGAGCCGACAGGGCAGTGGCGAGATCAGTCATGATCATCTCTTCCTTATCGCCCAGCAGGAGCAACGCTTTGATTTCGCGTGGTGAAAGCTCGATATCGGGTAGAGGATGGTCCGCTGTTTCCATAGGGGAATCCATGAGAGCCGCAATGAA
>JAEURX010000072.1 GCA_016788885.1 Nitrospira sp.
TAGTTTGGATCTCAGCGAGAAGACCGTCAAAAACCATGTGCGCAATATTTTTCACAAGCTGCAGGTCTACGATCGAACTCAGGCCGCCATTCTCGCGATTCGGAAAGGGCTCATTGAACTGGAGCCAAGACCGTAACTTGGAGTGGCAATCGCCCTTGTACTTGCCGACTCGCCGCGATCATCTTTCCATTGACTGCAGTCGGTAACTCATTGAAAACCAAACACTTCCGTGCTTGGCTGGTTTTGGCAAAAGATACAATTGTGTTTTTTTCGCAACAGCTATTATTTTGGATATTCATCATATATTCATTATAAATCAACGCATTAAGTGCATTTATCAAATTGGCACAATCATTGCTTGATATATTGCTGGATTTCACGAAGTACGAAGGAGGCACCGTGCGGTTTCAGCAAACGATCGGCTCACCAGTTTCATGTTCGGGCGTCGGGCTCCACTCAGGCCAGCCGGTCACGCTCACTCTTCGCCCGGCCCCTCCAAACACCGGCATCGTCTTTATCTATCGGCATGGATCAGAAGAAACGCTCATCCCTGCTTCGATTTCAAATAAAGTCCCAACAGAACTCTGCACCGCCATCAGCGTCAAGGGCCATCAGGTCAAGACGATTGAACACCTCCTTGCCGCCCTGGTGGGCATGGAAGTCGACAACGTGTATGCCGAAGTCAACGCGGGGGAAGTTCCCGTGCTTGATGGGAGCTCAAGCCCGTTCGTCCGCCTGATCCGTGCTGCCGGCATCATTCCGCAAACCCGCCGACAGTCCTATGTCAAGATTATGCAACCCATCGAGGTTGTGGACGGATCAAAGCGGGTGAGGATCGAACCTTCGTCAACATCGAAAATTACCTATTCCATCCATTACGATCACCCTCTGATCCAGACCCAGTCCTACAGCCACACCTGCTCCGCTCCGGCGTTTGAACAGGACATCGCCATGGCACGGACATTCGGCTTTCTGCACGAAGTCGAAGCGCTGTGGTCGAGAGGACTCGGAAAAGGCGGGACGCTGGACAACACCATCGTGCTGTCTCAAGAGGGTGTAGTGAATGAATCCGGCTTGCGCTTCTCCAATGAATTTGTGCGGCATAAGGTGCTGGACTTGATTGGCGACATCGCGCTGCTCGGATTTCCGTTCATCGGCCACATTGTGGCTGAACGGTCAGGCCATGCCATGCACACACGGCTCGTTGAGCAAATCCTCCTTCAACGTGACAAGTGGGCACTGATCACCGGCGAACATGCGGTAGCCACTCCGGAATCACGTTCTTCTCTCGGACTGCTTCGCCCGGCGCCGTCTCTCGCAATCTAACCCGCTCCACCACACACGCCCACAGTAATGCTTGCGACTCACCAGCAACAAGCGGTGGTCGCGGCCTGTGCATTCAGGGCATAAAAAAACGCCGGAGGTAAGTGGCCTTACCCCCGGCGTGTAAATCCTGGTAGGACTTACTTCTTCTTCGCTGCCTTCTTCGCTGGTTTCTTCGCTGCCTTCTTCGTTGCCAAGACTCTCACCTCCCTTCACACATTAAAGTTGATAGGAACTTCCTCGGCCCACTTACACTACCGCCGTCAATTCCTGCTGAGTCGTGACCGCGAACGTATTGGGTCCGACTTTTTGGAAACGCTTATCCCGCTTCAGTGACGTGGCTACGGAGGTCAACGGCGTCTTGCCCTTGATCTGCAACCCGCCCTCCAAGAGGCGCTGCAACAATTCCTTCGCATGCATCGGCCGACTGGCTTCCCGAAGAATCTGATACGCAGCCTCCGGAACGCTTTTTCCGACATACTTGCTTTTGCCAAGCAGGATCTCACGCGATTGATCGGTGACATCCGTCACAGGAAGCGGGCGAATACCTTTTTCGTCGGTAATAATCTGACTGGAGAGGCTGGCCAACTTGGCCTTATCAGCTTCGACACGATACAGCGTTTCGGCGAGCTCCAAGTACTTCTTGATCATGGCGATTTCATCGTCGAGCCGACGTCGCTTTTTCTCAAGTTCCTGATAGCGGTTCCGGTAGGCGCTGATTCGCTGTTCCAAGCCAACCAGAATGTCGGTCAATTCTTCCACAAGCAAGACCTCAATAAAGCATACTTGCTTTATAGCAATTGATTTAAAATCTGTCAAGTAACTGCAAATAACTATTTGTTCGCGCATCTCGCCTATGCAAGCAGAGTGCACTCAATGCCTAGCCAAGCCTTGTCATGCAAGAACAAGCGTCTCAAATATCATTATTTATCAATGATTTTAGATGCTCTACCGAAAAATGACCAGTGCGCTGGCGCACGAACCGCAAAATCGTGTTAGGATGCGGCTTCTATGCACGCTACACATGCTCCATCTTCGAACGATTGCTCCACATATCTTGCAACGGCCATTCAAGCAGCCGAGGCCGCAGGAACGGTCTTACGCGACTACGCCAAATCCGGATTTCGCATCGACTATAAGGCCGCCATTAACCTCGTGACCGATGCGGATCGACAGGCCGAAGAGCAGATTGTTCGCACAATTCTTTCGGCCTACCCCTCCCACCGCATTCTGGCTGAAGAGCGTGGGCAAGACGGATCGACCGACTCACCCTATCAGTGGATCATCGACCCCCTGGACGGCACCACCAACTTCGCCCACGGCTTTCCGTTTTATTCGGTATCGATTGGGCTGGAGTACAACGGCGAATCCATTCTCGGGGTGGTGTTGGATCCCGTACGCGGCGAGCTGTTTACCAGTATCGCAGGGCAGGGGGCCTACTTGAACGGAGCACGCCTCCATGTTTCATCCATCGATTCACTGGAGCGCGCACTACTGGTCACCGGCTTTGCGTACAACATTCGCGAAACGCCCAACAATAACCTCGATCACTTTTCACGCCTTTCACTACGGGCACAGGCCATTCGTCGCACCGGTTCGGCCGCGCTGGATCTCTGCTATGTCGCGTCGGGGCGGTTCGACGGCTACTGGGAAGTGAAGCTCAGTCCGTGGGATATGGCAGCAGGAATCGTGCTTGTCCGGGAAGCGGGAGGTATCGTGTCCGGATTCAGCAGAGCCCACTTCTCGCTCTACGGGCAGGAACTGGCCGCGACGAACGGCCGCATCCACGATCAGCTTCTCGACGCCATTCACCAACGCGGAAGCAATCACTAATCCACATGGCCGCGCCGCACAGGCGCACCCTTGCTCGGACATCCCATGTACAGCACGACGGTCGATGCGGTATCATGCGCCTCATTCGCCAGATCAAAGGAGTGCATGCAGCATGGCCAGCCAAGTCCCTCCGCAAAAACCGGGCGCGTCGTCAGCAACCAGTCAGGATGTGTGGGATGTCGAACTGTTGCATGTGCACGTGTCACGTAAAGGCACGCTCGTGAACGCCGAGTGGGCGCTCCACCCGCAGATCAAGGCCGACCTCAGCGCCGATGAGTGGAAGGAACTCGGCGAGCTGATGAACAAAGTCACCACCATCGTCGGACATCGTTTCTCCCAAGCCCTCAATGAAGCCGAACCGGCGCCGCCCGGAAACGCATAACCACTTCTCGCCCGCACGACCCGCTCGCAAGCCTGACGCTTGAATAACACGAGCACGATCAGACCACTCAACCAGCGAGGTGATTCATGGACTGCTATTACCATTCGAAGGATCTCGGCAAGTTCGGAGACATGGGCAAGAGCAATCCGGCCTTGTGGGAAAAGTTCATGAATTATTATAGCGCCGTCTTTGCCGACGGAGCGCTGACCGAACGGGAGAAGGCCCTGATTGCGCTCGGTGTAGCCCATGCCGTGCAGTGCCCTTACTGCATCGATGCCTACACGCAAGCCTGCCTGGAAAAGGGATCGAACACAGAGGAAATGACGGAAGCCGTCCACGTAGCCTGCGCCATCCGCGGTGGCGCCTCGCTGGTGCACGGAGTCCAGATGCGGAACGTCGCCGAGAAGTTATCGATGTAGGGGAGGGGATACCATTTTCATGCTCCCACTCAACTCTTGATCGAGTGGGGCGATGAGTCGTAACAACACACCGAGCAGTCTGCGTGCACGCAGGTGGTGCATCGCTAACCCCGCTGACTCGCTTTCCCATCGAAACCGCCTCGTACCGGGTCGCCGAGGGATCCGTCGGGCTTCTGCTCTTTGTATTCGATTTCAATCCTGGCGTAGCTTAACGAGACCTGTTCATTTGGGGAATCTGTCCCTCTCGATCCATTTTGTTGATACGACACAATTTGGATATCGACCAATTTGATCGTCAAGTACGCCTGCCGTTCCCGCTCCGCTCCTCTTCTTGCGAAAAGAGTGGCTCCCTTGAAATGCTGACCCGACGCACAGGCTTGAGCGAACCTTGGCGAAGCCTTGCTGATCCTCGTTGTAAATTGAAAGTCCTGAGCGTCGAATTTGGCTTCTTTTCCACCCATGCCCGCGTGCGCCTGAGACACGCCGACATTCGTCCCGCCGAACGACCAGGAGTTCAACTCGATCTCACCTTTGTGCTGCACATCCTGGCTCTCACCCTCAATCCCATCGATTTTGAGGAAATAGTCTTCCGCCATCGCACCCTCCTGTGAATGTCAGTTCGCGCGAAATGAATTCATATTGTTTCACGCTGGTGAACCCTAGATCCTTTCCGGCCCGCACCAAGATGCGTAAGACTTACACATTGCCGTTGGCCTACCGCAAATGCTCGCGCCTGTCTCGCGCGTAGGCGGCCAAGACCAGGGACTCCACCACGTTCAACTTTCGAGACTCAATCCGATCTCCAAGGACGAAGCGATGCGACCGCGGAAACTTACCCATGTGGTTGATCAGCCAAAGCAACACATCATAGGCCTTAGTCACGGCGGCCGGGAGGCCACCCGCTCCTTTCTCGGTCATGCGACCCCTCGACCATTATGCGCTGACTCGCAGCAGCAAATACCGCATCAAGACTGGAGAAAAGGAAACAGCGCACAAGCGTAAAGGTTATTGCGGAAGGTCCTGGGCACAACGGAACCCTATATCGTTGTCCCGCCTAGACGATACGCGCATTTCCCGGTAGGCGGATCGGACAGTCACCGGTCCACCGAACCAGGAACCACCGCGGATCACGCGCCAGTCACCGCTCGACGGCCCCTTCGGATTGCGTGCCGGACTTGCACGGTAAAAGTCCTCACCGAACCAGTCGGCCACCCATTCCGAGACGTTCCCGGCCAGATTGTACACACCATACGGGCTCTTGTCCTGTTCAAACGAGTCCACATCTGTTACCGCACCATAGTCCTTAAAATCGCAGCAATGCTCGAAGTTGGCTCGGTAGTCTGTTGGCACAGCTTCTCCCCAGGGATACGGACGTTGATCCGTCCCCCTCGCTGATTTTTCCCACTCGGCTTCCGTAGGAAGGCGCTTCCCAGCCCAGACACAATAGGCGTTTGCATCGGACCAGTCCACGCCCACCACTGGCTTCTTTCCATGTTGTGGCAGCACGTTATCCGACCAAAACTTTGGTCGACTTCGCTTGGTCGCACGAAAGAACTTCTCGTACTGCGCGGTCGTAACTTCATATTGATCGATATAGTAGGCATCAAGATACACCGGATGGGCTGGTCGCTCATATCGCTCATACGAGAACTTGATAGAGGAGCCCTCCGGCCCACTACCCATCATGAACTCACCGGCCGGTACCAGCACCATCAGCGCACCATCTTTACCGGTGATCGACTTGGGCCCATCGGAAATACTCGCAGTTCCAGCAGCTATGCCAGTCACCGAGGCAATGCTCGCTCCATCCCCCACAGCACCAACCCCGGCTGTCCTACCCCCCGTTGGCTTGCAACCGGGAAGACAGAATCGTCCGATGATTCCATTGTAGGAGGTCGGCAGTTGCTGTCGTCCAGCACTCTTGGCAAGTGTATATACCTGGTCTTTCAGTTCGTCGCTCAGTTCTTGAATGCTGAGGTCCGTGCGGCCGATGAGAGGTAACAGGGTTCTCGTAAAAACAGAATAGGGAGCGTTGTCAGTGGGGGAGAGCCGATCGAGGGCCGTCTGATTGCTTTTTGCCGCATACATGACGAAAACCCCTTCCGATTCGGGCAGCCCGGCCAGTCCTCTCCCACCTAACGCACTCTTCGTGTAACCGGGCGGGATGAGGGGATTATCCCGGCAGGCATCGAGAATCACGACCGAACTTTTGGGATGGGGCCGATCCCCAGTCGAGAGGTCGGCCAACAGTTCGTTGAGGCTGATCGCTTCTCGTTTTAGGTGCTCATTCCGACCATATTCGATGAATGGAATATCACGCGGCAACAGGTAGTTCTGCCCGTCTATCTGCACTCCATGTCCGGAGAAGAACAGCAAAAACGTGTCCTCTGCCTTCAGGCTATCCAACACTGTTTGCCATGTCTCATTAAAAACCTGCCGAGACACGTTGGGAACCTTCGTAACCTTAAACCCGATCTCACCCAGCTTGGCCGATACCCCGTCCGCATCATTGACCGCATTCGAGAGCTGTTTGTCCGGAGAAAGTTTGTCATACGTCCCGATCCCCACCACCAACGCGACTCGTTTGCCCTCGGCGGCCTCCACCGCAGACACCGACATAAGAGAAAAGAGCAGCAAGAGTGCCACGAGAGCCTCTTTCGCCCGCCGCGTGTCAGCTCTCAGCGAGAATTGGATCCCCATGTTCTTCATGCTTGGGCTCACGGATCAAACACCCCGGGACGTTGTTTCCAGTCTTCCCACCTCGTGCGAGGATCCTGAGGGTATCGAGTGAGAATACGTTGTTCTCCTTCAGCCCTCTTTTCAGCGTTGCCGTTCCACGCCGCCTTTCCACCGACACGAACGGCTCCATAGATGGCTTCAACTGTGATCGCCCCCACGTCAAAATCTTCCATAACCATCTTGAGGATGTTGTCAGCCTCTTCGCGCGAACGGGTCTGCGTCCAATAGAGGTAGTCATGCACGACTGCCGCGTATGCATATTCACCATCTGGGCGCAGGGCCGACCAGAAGACCCTGGGGATGCTTGCGAAATCGGTCACGAACCCCTGCGGCACGGTCACGGCGCTGTAGCGCTCCTGCCCGGCATTGGGCGTCCATGAGATCGGAGCGGTGAGGAAATAGACGGGCTCTCGAAATCTGGAGATCTTCAGCATTCCTCCCGGCGCCTTCGACACACTCATCCATGCTGTCATCCAGTCTTCTATGGCAGTACCCTTCGCCGGAGAAGACATCTCTTCGGCTAGGCTTATGCCGGCATGCGTCCCCCGCCTGACCGAGACTAGCCCCAAGGGAAGGGTGGCTGCGAAGCCCATTGCCAATTTGAAGAGATGCCGTCGGGTTACCATACCTCGTCCTTGTGGATTCCCCTTGCCGATGAGTTTTGTGACAGTGGCTCCTTCATTGGTCGTCAAAGATGGATCGTCGCGCACAACTTGACAGCCGAAGAGGGCACCTCTTCTCCATCGGCCGCGAAGTGTAGCCGAGCCGTTAAATAGTGTCCAGCGAGTAAGCGTGGAGAGCATCGAAAATACACGTAATTGTGAGGATGTTGATGGAAGGTGCTAGAGATCTCGATCAGCAGGCTCCCTCGCACATCGATAGCTTCCACTCCAAACTAGCTGGGCGCTATCAGAGACGAGTGCGTGGAGGGTTAAAAAGGGAAGGTCGGCTAAAGGCAGGGCAGGTCGTGGTTCCCCACTTCGCTAGTAGTAGGGGTGCTCGGGAATCGCCAATGTGAAATACTTCCCGCGCTCTTCATAGAGAATGCGACGACTTGTCAGAATGCTCAGCGCCTCGGTCAGGTCGTCTTCCGAGAAGGGACGCTCACGCTTCGCGTCGGCCAGTGCCGCGCGAATCTGATCGCGGTTCTTTGCCGCCTCATTGCAGACCTCGATAATGCCTGCCGCAGGCCAGTCGTACCGTTGCCTCGTCGGCATCTGAGGGTCGCGCCCGTCATAGATCGTCACGTACTCCATCGCCTTGGAGTAATATAAGAACGGGCGATCGTTGCTGCGCGCCCGCCGCTGCCATTCTTCCACCAAGCCGACCAACTCCTGATAGACATGCGGATCCACCGGCCAATCATCGAGTTCATACTCGAAATCGTAGGCGATCTTGTGCAGATCGACGCGTGCCGCATCGTACACATACTCGTAGGCCATCCCTGGACCGGTGATGCGCACGCCGTATTCATGCGGCTTCGTAAAGTAGGGGCTGAACCGTTGCAACCAGAATTTCCCGGTCGCCTCCGGGGCTTGTAAATGGAACAGGGACGGCAGGAGATCGATCTGCCGGCGATAATCTTCGTTGGTTTCGCCGGGAAAGCCAAGCAGAATATTCCAGGAGACCGCCACCCGGTAATAACAACTCCACTTGAGACAAACGATGTTCTGCATGGGCGTCACGCCCTTGTCCATCGCTTTAAGCTGCGAGAGACTCAGGCTTTCCAAACCAGGCTGCATACACTTCACGCCGCCGACGGCCAACGTCCGGATCTGGCTCTTTTGCAGATTGCTCTTCGTCTCGATAAATACGTCGAGATCACAGTGCTCGGCAGCGAACCGGCCGAACAGATTGTCGACATATTTCATGTCGATGATGTTATCCACCAAACGGAAGCGAGTCGTATCGTAGCGGCTTGAGAGGTATGCCATCTCCCGCGCAACCTGGTCCGGTGATTTCGCCCTGAACTTCATACTCTGCGCATTCAGCCCGCAGAAGGTGCAATGGTGCTTCTCACCCCACCAGCAGCCGCGGGATCCTTCGTATAACAGAATGCGGTCCAGTCCACGGGAGGCTTCGGTGCCGAGCTCGGCCAAGAGGTGATAGTAATCGTCATAGTCAGGCGGGCCGGTTTCCGAAAACCCAGTGAAGAGAGCCGTATTCGGCTCGAGTCGGACTTCGCCCTGTTCTCGGTGGATGACGCCTTTCGGGCAGGGCCCGCTTGCCCCACGCAATACGTAGTCGACCAACGCCGGGAACGTGACCTCTCCTTCGCCGACGACGACATAGTCGATGAACGGGAACGCACGGAAATATTCCAACCCCATTTCGCCGTCGAAATTGGCGCCACCGAATACAATCTTCACGTCGGGGTACAAATCCTTGATCAGCTTGGCCATCGTCAAGCTAGCCACATTTTGATCAAACGTGGACGTGAATCCGACGACCTTGTACTGGCCCCAATCAATCCCGGCCATGGCGGCGGTCAAAAATTGCGGAGCGGTGCGCATGGCCATGTCCTCAAAAAACGAGACCGGCTGCCCGCTTTCTCGAGCAATCTGCTCAAACACCGGCTTGAACAGGCGCGGGTACTCAGCACGCTGGGGATTGTCACGGAAGAGCAGGTAGGAGAAGAGCCATTCGCCGAATAACGCCCGCTTCTCACAAATCGATTCGTAGAGGGGAATGCCGATTTTATGCGCGAACCGCACATTGAGATGATGACAATCGACGGCGATGCCCTGTGACTTCAACAACGCCGAGAGGGTGCCCAACTGAATAGACGGGTACCTCGAAAAACTGAATGGCATGTTGACCAGCGCGACCTGAGCCCTGTCACTCATGAGCTACCTCGATGATCGGAGCGACACACATGAACATCATCACCCCGCAACGGCCCGAAAGGGTTCGAACTCACGATCGGCCTTTGCTGCCAGATAAAAATCACTCTCCGTGAGGCCGTTGATCTTGTGCGTCCAAATTTCCACCTTGCACTTGCCCCAAGCCACGTACAGATCCGGATGATGGCCTTCCGCCTCGGCCACCGCTCCGACCTTGTTGGCAAACGCGAGCGACTGCGCAAAATCCTTGAACGTATAGAGTCGTTCAAGATGTCCTTCCTTGCTCAAGGCCCACCCTCGTCCGAGCTCCGTCAACAGCGCCTGCATACGTTCGGCGGGGAGGGGAGGGACTCCGCCCCGGCAGGGGATACACTTATTGTCGGCTAAACTCATGGCAGCTCCTTCGCAGACGAACCTCGCCGTCGGTTCTTGCAAGAAACGCTATTCTACGAGCCGCTCGTTGTATCCCGCAACCGCCTTACCGTCCGGATGGTTCTGCAATCCGGTACTGGCTCATCGCCGCATGTCCACGCTCGAAAAACAGACCGCGATTGATATCCCCCACGCTGACCATCCCGACCAGCGCTTGCTTCTCGACCACCGGCATGCGACGAAAATTCTTCACGCCCATGTAGGAGGCCGCCTCCAACACCGGAGTGCGCGGAGATACCGTGAGCGGATTCACACTCATCACTTCTTCAACACGCTGAGAGAGCACATCCGCATACCCCTCCTCCATCTCGACAAAGTCTCGACTGTGCACGTTGTCGTGAATATATTCGCCGTAGTTGGGGTAGAGAGGGATGAGCACATCACGCAACGTCACCATGCCGATCAACACCTCGCCGTCCTCCACCACGGGGATGGCCCCACAATGGCGGCTGAGCATCTTGGTCACAACAGCACGGACAGAGTCATTTCTCCTGGCCGTCACGACACCGGTAGACATGACATCTTGCACAAGCATGGCAGCCTCCTTTCCGAATCGTGTGACTTCTGAGCACGTCAGGGGACACATCGCGCTCGACCTGCGAACGTCAGACCGCCCGTATGGACATCGGCTGGCCCCAGCCCTTCGACTTTCTTTGCAGAGATACGCGAAATATGGTAGGGAAGTGCGGTTCGAAAAGAAAGCCCCTCCCCGAGCCCAATGGGGCCACAGCGGGGAGATCGCTTTAGACCTTCTCACGCGAGGTCGCTATCCCTTCCGTCCTTCGCATCGGTCATCGCGGAGCCTCCGGCCACGCTCCCGAAAACACGCTCGCGTCTATTTGGAAAGCTCGGTCACTCCATGTCGATTTTATCGAGGTCGATCTGCGCGAAACCAGCGACGGCCATCTCGTGCTGCTGCACGATGACACCATCGATCGCACCACCAATAAATCAGGAACACTCGCCGAAATGTCGCTCGAGCAAGTGCAACGGCTCGATGCAGGAAACTGGCAGCGTATTCCCACGCTGGAAGAGGCCCTGGACATCGCCGGACACGCGATGGGCGTCATTCTTGAGCTGAAAGTGGAGGGGATTGGGAACGAGGCCTGCGCGATCGTGAAACGCACTGGGTTCTCGGGCCCGCTGATCTATGCGTCGTTTTTGATCGCGGAACTCCATCGCGTCCGTCAGGCGGATCCCGAGGCACGCATCATGGTCCTCCACCATCGCCGCCTTCCGCCGGACCCCATCGCAGATGTGCTCGCGCTGAATGCGGCCTACGTCGGCTTTCACTACTCCAGTGTCACGCCCGCCTTGCTGCAAACCTCCCACGACCTGGGGCGGCAGGTGTTCACCTATACCGTCAACGAGCGACACGACATTCAACGGATGCGGGACTTGGGCGTGGACGGCATCATCTCAGACTATCCCGATCGCATCTGAACCCGGCACAGCGTAGGTGGCTTGTGGCAGGGAAGACGACCCGCCTCGTCACTGCCCAGGCAATACGCCATGTGCCATACGCCCTCAAGACGCACGGAGCTTCACCACGACCTGCTGCGAGGCCACGCTGTTCGGCACGACGATTTGCCGGTCGTCCGGCGTCTTGACCAGGATATACCCCATCGTCATCTCATCGATCACGCCGGTTTCAAGACCGGTCGGGGCGGATAGCTGCACGCGATCACCCACTTCGAACGGCTGGTAGAACAAGAGCGCGAAGCCTGAGACCAAATTGCTCAGGGTCGTCTGCGCCGCCAGTCCGAACAGAACCGACGCGACGCCGGCGCTTGCCAGCAATGCCGTACCCACAGAATGGAGTTGCGGAATGGCGTTGAAATAGAGGATCACCGCCAGGGCATAGACCACGACTTGCCCCAGCCTGGTCAGGAGCGTGCACGCGGCCTGATCGTTGAGCAGATAGGCGACCCGCCGCACGCCCACTCGCACCAGACGCGCCAGAAACCAAGCCACCAGGATGAACAGAAACGCATAAAAGGCCGCACCGACGAGGGTGGCCGGATCAATGAAATCCCCTCGGACAAACAAATCCAAAACAGGCATGAGCAACCTCCATCATGCAACAGGCGTTCAGAATGAGTGGATGAAGTGACTGTATGTCAGCGGGAAGGCGAGGAACAAGTGCGAGTACGCTGGCCCCAAAATGCCACGGGCGACCCTACACTGCGGTGGGAGGTCGCCCGTGGATGGCGCTTGGGACGCCGAAAATCAATTAGGTTGTCGGAATCAGAAGACCCGCTTGAGAAGACGGACTGTCGGGATGTTCGTCGGGGGAGACATTCTCCCAGGAATCAGTTGTGCCTCGTGAGAACTCGACCCTTCTACTCATATGATGGCTGAATCCTGTCATCAGACAGTGCCATGAGGCACCAGCCAGCGAAGGATCGGTCGTCACGACCGACAATCAACCCGCCTGCAACTCTGCGGGCCGCTCTAGTCCGGTGGCGTAAGTTCTTCCATCTGTGAACCTCCCCGGTTGAGGAGTGGCGAGGTTTCCCGAACAGGCGCGCACTGCTCATCGCCTCGTCACGGTATACACAGTTCTTTCAACTCACAATTCCCTCTTACGCTCGTTAGAAAATTCTGTCAACAGAAAAAATCCCCCCTAGGCATTTTTTTCGATCCGTAACACACCGCGCGCACCTTCATACAACACGGGCCCCCGTAAAACGGGAGCCCGCGTGTGGCGCTTAGGACGCCGACGACTCTAAGAAAGACTGTGGCGGCCCGTGCAAGACCGGCCGAATCGATGAGCAGGAAGTGACTCTCGTCGGAACAAGACGGTCGGTCGCCCGAGGGCGGTGACGATCCAGGAATGTCAATCGGTTCCCCGGCAAAGCGTGACGCCGTCATAGGCTCTGGCGCGTGGTTGATGCCGGGTGGCATAGCCGGTAGAGAACCGGTCGAACAGGCCGACGAGACACCTGCCTTCAGCTCGGCAGGCCGTACGGGCCAGGTGGAATCGTATCGTTCATCATCCACCCTCCTCTCTGGAGCGGGAATCCGTGGGAGATCTAGATGACAGCCGCGCGGTCTGCCCGGTCCCCCACCTCGACACTGAAGTCGGGCCGCAAGTCCTATCTACGCCCCTCACCAAATTCTGTCAACAGGGGGCTGCACCGCTTTTTCACTCAGGCCTGACAACCGCCATCTCCTGCTTCTCGTAATCAGGAGGAGGGACAAACAACCGATCCGCCAAGGGCCGCTGTTCGATGGTCACCGCCTCCCAGCGCGCCTCTTCCCGGCCGTAACCGTCCCGATCCACGCCCTTGATCGGGAAGCCGCCGTCCTTGAACATCTCACGCATCCATCCCGGCCATAAGGAGGCGCCGCCGGCTTGCGCACTCGTCATGCCGAGCAACGCGGCACTGCCGATCTCTTTCGCCATGCAGAATTCGCCGCTGCTGCCGTCGGTCCTATCCTTCGTGTGATAGACCTCGCAGACATATCCGGCCGCCGTCTCACGCTTTCCGGTTCTGGTAATCACGATGTCGTCGAACGTCTGCGGCTGGGCGTGTGACGTGTTCGCCGTGGAGAGCTCCAGGTAGAGTTTTTCGTCATGGCGAAGGCTGTACAGCTTCTGCTGCTTGGCGTCGAAAATCATGGCGCTTCTCCCGGCATCGGGACCGGTTTCCTCAAAACGCAGCGCCTGGCCTTTGAGCAGCCATTGCTGCTGCACCGTCTCGCCCCCGCTCGTTTCATTCAGGACGATGATGCCTTCGAACTCGCCGGCCGCCGCGACGCCGGCCAGCAGCATGCTGCCCATGAGACTCAACAAAACGGCACGCCGCGACATTATTGCCCGCCCTGCTGTTGTTGCTGCTTCTTCATGGCCTCTCCCAGCTGTTTCATCATTTCCTTAAGATCCTGTTGCGGCTCGTCCTCTCCAGGAGCCTCCCTCGCTTTTCTACGCTCAGCCCGCCGCTTCTTCATGTCCTCGATCATCGTGGACATATCGGCGCCGCCCTGCCCCTTCGGGTCGCGCATGGCCTTCATCCCCTCTTGGATGGCCGACAAATCCCGCTTGGTCCAATCGGACGGGAACGCGAACAACCCCTGATCCAAACTTTTCTTCTCAATACTAGTCACTTCCATGCGGGTCGTTTCCTTCCCGGTCTCATCGTACTGGATGCTCCGCAGACCGAACCCGCCCTCTTCAATCAATTGCTTGACCCAACTGGGCTGCGAAGATCGTCGCACCTCCTTGGGATCAACCCAGAAGGTGGCGGCTTTTCCGAATCCTTTCGCCACACAGATTTCACTTTTCAGGCGACGATCGTCTTTATCCGAAATCCGCCACACCTCGCAGGTGTACCCCGCAAGTTTCTCCGTCTTGCCGGTGCGCTCGACGGTCTGACGATCAAATGCTTCCCGCAGGTGTTCCCCACGTTCCCCTTCCAAACTCATTTCCATGTACGTATTCTGGCCCGGCATCGCCATCTGCATCGTCCTGGTCTTCCCGTCGAAGATCAACACCTGCTTCTGGCCTTCTTTTCGAGACATCTCCATCCGCGCCTTCTCGCCCTTGAGGTACCAATCCATGGAGGTCGCTGATCCGGTCCCTGCATGGTTCGCGTTCATGTGCAACACCCCTTCAAAGTCTCCCGCGTAGCTCGCCAGGGGAGTGAGGGCAAGCACGAAACCAACGACGACGAGAGGCCACCTCTTTCGCATACTCACACTCCTGGCTAAGGTAGAGACACGAGTCAGAGCAGTGTAGCCGAGCCCCAACGACGACGCCAGTCCGTCGATGGAATTGAATCGGGGCCGTGGGACAGGGTCCCTACACAATCTTCAACCGCTCGAATTTGACCCCTTTGGGGGCCGGAGGGGTGGTGAGCTTCATGGCAGTAAGCGCGTGTACCACCAGCTCTGCCACCACTAGATTGCGATACCATTTGCGATTGGCCGGCACGATGTACCAGGGAGCCCGCTCGGTGCTGGTCGCCGCCATGACGTCCTCAAACGCCGTCATATAATCGTCCCACATTTTCCGTTCTTCCACATCACCCTCGCTGAATTTCCAGCGCTTCTCCGGATCACGGATGCGTTCCGTGAGACGCTCCTTTTGCTCATCTTTGGAAATGTGCAGGAACAGTTTGATGATCGCCGTGCCGTTCTCGACCAACAACTCTTCGAATTCGTTGATCTGATTGAATCGCTGTGTGACCACTTTCTTCGAGACCAAGCCATGCACGCGCGTGATCAATACGTCTTCATACTGCGACCGGTTGAAAATTCCGATGTACCCTTTGGGCGGCACTTCCTGGTGAATGCGCCACAGAAAATCCTGTTCGAGTTCTTTCTCGCTTGGCGCCTTAAAGGACGCCACGCGGCATCCCTGCGGATTCACGCCGGACATGACATGCTTGATCGTGCCGTCCTTCCCGCTCGTGTCCATGCCTTGGAGAATGATCAGCAACGCTCGCGTCTTGTTGGCGTAGAGTCGTTCCTGCAACTGATCGAGCTGCGCGATGAATTTGGCCGCCGCCGCTTTGGCCTTGGCCTTCCCCGCGTCATTCTTTTTATAGGCCCCGGTGTCATCGGGATCGACCCGCTGGAGCGCGGGGCGGCAACCGGGCTTGATGCGATACTTGTCCATATCGTTCCTCCTGCAATGATTCCCGGCAAACGAACAGCATTCTCGACCATGCGAGTCGGTCGGCGATCAAAGGAGTCGCATTCCTGAACGGCAAAAAAATTTCTTTCTCCGCCGGCATTGATTGAAGCGGGCACAGCCTTATGTGATAAACAGGTCTTTCACCCTATCTAGGAGGCGTCAGTTATGCTCAAGGAAGTGACCGGAGACATCCTGTTATCCACCGCCGGTGCAATCGCGCATGGGATTGCACCACACGATAATTTCAAGCAGGGCTTGGCGTTGTCCTTACGTGAGCAGTGGCCGGGGATGTATAAGGATTTCCGTCATTACTGCCAGACGTACAATCCGAAAACAGGCGGCGCCTGGTCATGGAAGGGTCCGAACTCGCCCGTCATCATCAACCTTTTTACGCAAGAGCCGCCCGCCGGTGACCAGGATCGTCCCGGCAAAGCCACCTTGCCCAACGTCAATCATGCACTGCAGGCGCTGAAAAAGGAACTGCAGGAACATCAGGTGAAGAGCCTGGCGCTGCCTCGACTGGCCACGGGAGTAGGCGGGCTGGAATGGGAGAAGGTCTATCCGCTCCTCCAGCAGGTGTTGAAGGACCTGAATATTCCCGTCTACGTCTATGGGATGTACAAGAAAGGCGTAGCCGCGCAAGAAGCCTAGCAGGTCGTTGAAAAACAATTTCGACAGCTCCGCAGCCGTGTTGAGATCGCAGATGCCATCAGAGGCGCTTGCAGGGTGGTCAAAAAGGCCGCAGCGAGGTCCACGTCGCGAAGCAGAATGAGCGCCACGTTTGCGGAGCCGATGAGACGGTGCGCCGACCCTCTCCCAGAGGCGAAGCGTACTCTGACCGTACGTTGAGCCTCTGAACGACGCGAGAACGCAGCTGGCGGACTTGTTCACCACCCTGCTAGGCCGACACCGCCCTGGCGCGCGCCTCGGTGAGATACTGCAGTAATTGACCGATCTGCGACTGCCGCGTGAGATACCATTGCGCGGCAGTCGTCGCCTTTTTCCCCACACGCACCGAGACAATGCGCTCATCCGGCAACGAAAAGACATCTTCGTCGGTATCATCGTCCCCCACATACAACGCCGCAGAACTCTGGAGTTGATGCATCAACTCCAACATGGCTGTCCCCTTATGCAGATTGCCGGAAGGAATGGCATTCACGACGGCCTTTCCCATCACAAGCCGCGGGACCGGGCTGAGCGTGGAAACCGTATGAAAGATGGCTTCCCGCGCAGCCGGCGGCGAACAGGCCTGTCGATAGTGGAAGGTCAGAGAATACATTTTATCCTCGACCACCACGCCGGCTCGCGTCAGTTCGCGTTCGGCTTTGGCGACCATCTTGAGCCAGGCGCGGCAACAGTCCATGGCCTGTTGCATGACCCGCTCCGATGCATGCAAACCCTCCAACCCATGATTGCCGATCAGGTGAGTGGGGATGCCGTCCACTCGGGGACGCAGGTCTTCGAGTGATCGCCCGGAAATGACCGCGGTCGGCGCAACCACCGCCAGGGCATGCAGGGCCTGTCGCGTCGGTTCCGAGAGGCCGGCACCATGCCGGTCCTGAACGATACGCGCCAGCGTCCCGTCGAAATCGAAGGCAAACAGGGCTCCGGCCTGACCGGCCAGACGGTCGAGCAGACGCTTGCCTGGAGCACTGAGCAGGTCGCGCATCGGTGTGATTACCGCCCCCGTCCGGATGCTTGGCCGACCTGCTTCATCACGCGAATGCGACGACGCATCCGCGCTGCATCCATAAGCATACGACCGGCCCACCGATACACATTGAACTCCTGAATCAACCCGCGCATGCTCCGCATACGGGCGCGCTGCTCCTTCGGCGTCATCGACAGCGCCATGTGCAGGGCCGCCGCGCATTGATCGATATCGTAGGGATTGACGACCAGCGCTTCCGGCAGCTCCTGGGCCGCGCCGGTAAACTGGCTGAGAATGAGCACGCCTTGCTCGTCGTCGCGAGCGGCGATGAATTCCTTGGCCACCAGGTTCATGCCGTCGTGCAGGCTCGTGACGAAACAGAGGTCGGAGGCCCGGTAATACTCATAGACATCCGGCGGCTCGTGATGTTTCACCTTCAACACGATCGGCTCGTACCCTTCGCGGCCAAACCGTTTGTTGATGCGTTCCGCCAGGGCGTAGACCTGGTCGTGAAAATGTTGGTACTGATCGATGATCGTCCGGCTCGGCGCCGCAATCTGAATGAAAGAAAACTTGCCGACCCATTCCGGCTGCAATTCAAACAATCGTTCGACCGCGAGAAACCGTTCGATGATCCCTTTGGTGTAGTCCAACCGATCGACACCGATCCCCACGAGTCGGTCAGGGCCCATCGCATGTCGCTCGCGGATGTGTACCCGACAGTCCGGCACGGGCCGTTGGTTTTCCAGCCAGCGCGACGGCCACTCGATGGAAATCGGGTAGGGGTTCACCGCCGTCAGGCGACCGCCATACGAGACGGTCGATGAATCGCGGTCGATGCGCGCTTCCAGGATACGATCGATACAGGACAGAAAATGGTTGCCGTGCTCGCGCGTGTGAAACCCGACGATGCTGCTGCCAAGGAGTCCTTCTAAAATTTCCTGCCGCCATGGGCAAATGCCGTAGCTTTCGGAGTTGGGCCAGGGAATGTGCCAGAACATGATGATGGTCGCGTTGGGCAGTTTTTCCCGCACCATCTTGGGCAGCAGCGCAAAGTGATAATCCTGTACCAGGATGACGGGATCATCGGTCTTGGCCTCTTCGACCACCGCCTTCGCGAATCGCTCGTTGACCGCGACATACTGTTCCCAGTCGGAAGTCCGAAAGGTCGGGCGCACATGTGCATTGTGACACAGCGGCCACAGTCCTTCATTGGAGAAGCCATAGTAGAAGCCGGACTCCTCATCCGGCGACAGCCAAATCCGGCGAATGTCGTACGAGGGATGGTCCGGCGGCACTCGCACATGGTCTCGATTGTCCACCACCTCCTTGTCGGCGGATCCATTGCCATGCGCGATCCACACGCCCGAGCAGGCTCGCATCACCGGTTCCAGGGCGGACACCAGCCCGCTGGCCGGCACCTGCACCTCGACTTTTTGTCCCCGCCGATTGTGAATGTAGGGTTGCCGATTCGACACAATGAGGATTTCATCGCCCGACAGATGTTCATGCAGAATCGTCTTCAAACTGGCCGGGCTCCAGGTGATCTGGCTTTCGTCCCGCATGCGGCGATCGGCTTCGAGTTCCCTCACCAGCGCGTGGAGATCCTGCGCAACCGGGTGCAACTCCGCTGAATGGGCCTGGCTGGCTTCGGCCGGCAACCCGGTCTTCGTCAACATGTCTCTGACGCCGGCCACCCATCCCCGCCAACTGAGTTGCGCCACGATCACGGTAACAGCCGAAATCACCCCCGCAAGGCCGACGAACAAATAAAAGATGTACCACTTGGTGTCAGTACTGCGTTGGTGCACGAAACTCATATCGTGCACGAGCATCAACCGGCCCTGAACCTTGCCGCCAGACTGAATCGTCGCGACCACCACGTGCAACGGGCCCTGGGCGAAGTCCACCACTTCCGAGGAACCGGGGGCCAGATGCGCCAAACTTTCGCAGGACAATTGATCGGGGTAGGTCAGGGTCTGGTAGAGCAGACGCTGCTGCATATCGCAGAAGCCCAGCGCATACAACCGTTCATCCTGAATCACTTTATGAAAGTACGCAAAAATCTTCGTGCGAGAGCGGGACACCACAAGATCCGCCAGGGGCACCTCCATCGTGCTGGCCAGTAACTTGGACCGGCTTTCGAGGTCGCGCGTGAACCACTTCAGCGTGAGGGAATCCACCAATGGCACAACGCTGTAGGCCACGACGCCCAGGACCAGCAAGAGGGGAAGGATAAACCGGAGGGACAGTCGCATTTTTTCTCCCGCAGTTTACTTTGAGACCAAAATCTCTTATGGTCTGAGGCATGTACCCCTACGGACTCATCGGCAACTGCCACGTCTCCGCGCACGTACATGAAAGCGGATCCATAGACTGGCTTTGCCTGCCCAGACCGGACAGTGATCCGGTCTTTGGACGAATCCTCGATCCGGAAGGAGGGCATTTTTCCATATCAAGCCCTACCAGCTCCGCTCAAGTCAAGACAACACAGCGCTACCTGCCCAATACAAATATCCTGGTGACGGAGGTCTCCACGTCCAACGGGGACACCTTCAGAATCACCGATTTCTGTCCCAGATTCGAACAGTACGGACGCCTCTATCGGCCGGCGGCACTCTTTCGCATCGTCGAACCGCTGGCCGGCACGCCGTCGATCCGAGTCAGTTGCCGGCCGGTCACGGGGTGGGGAAAAGAGTATGCGCGCGGCATGCGTGGCAACAGCCACGTGCGGTACGACATCCGCGGAGAATACCTCAGGCTACTGACCAACATGCCCCTCACGTATCTCTACGAAGAGCGTCCCTTCGCCTTGACCGAGAAAACCTATTTCGCCCTGACCTGGGGCTTGGGGATCGAGGACGACCTCGCCAAGGTGAGCCACGAATTCCTGGATCAAACGACTCGCTACTGGCGCATGTGGGTGAAACATTGTTCGATTCCCGTGTTGCACCAGGAAGAAGTGATCCGTTCCGCGCTGGCGCTCAAACTGCACTGCTACGAAGATACCGGCGCTATTCTGGCCGCCTTGACCACCAGCCTTCCCGAAGAGCCGGGTGGTCCGCGGAACTGGGACTATCGCTATTGCTGGTTGCGCGACGCGTATTTTTCGCTCACCGCCTTCCACAATCTCGGACACTTCGAGGAGATGGAAGGGTTTCTCAAATTTCTTCTCAACATCGCCTATACGCATGAACATTCTCGGGAACGGCTCGCCCCGGTGTATACGCTCAGTCAGGATCTCCCGCTGCCGGAAACCGAACATGCCAATTGGGCCGGCTTCTCGGGTAGCGCGCCGGTTCGCAATCACAATCAAGCTGCCGAACACATTCAAAACGATGTGTACGGCGAGCTGGTGCTCGCGCTGACGCCGATCTTCAGCGACAACCGGTTCTATGACTTGCGGACGAAGGATCAGGAGCAGCTTGTCGCCAATCTGGCCCGACTCTGCGATCGCACCATCGCTCAACCGGACGCAGGGCTGTGGGAAATCCGGAACGGCTGGCAGGAACATTCGTTTTCGAACCTGATGTGCTGGGCCGGGCTCGACCGGGCGCACCGTATGCACAAGGCAGGATTTTTACCGTCGTTGACGCTTGATCTGGATGCTGCCCGGGCGCGCGCCGCGCAGGCGCTGCTGAATGCCACCAAAGACGGCTCGCTCCGCAACGGCCCCAAGGACGACACCTACGATGCCTCGCTGGCGCAAGCGGCGATCCTCGGGTTCCCCAACCGCGACGTATGCGAATCGACCATGCAGAGCATTGCACGCGCGTTGGCCGTACAGACCGGCGGCAAAGAAACCGGCTTTTATTTTCGGTACCTTCGGACTGATGACTTCGGACGGCCGCAATCCAGCTTCGTCATCTGCTCATTCTGGGTCGTGCAAGGTCTGGCGCGACTCGGGCGAATGGCTGAAGCCCAGCAGATCATGGCGCAAGTCCTCACCGGCGCGAACCATCTGGGGTTGTTCTCGGAACATTTCGTCCCGGAGACCCGCACGCAACTCGGCAATTTCCCCCAAGCCTACTCCCACGTCGGCCTGATCAATGCCGCATTCGCCGTCAGTCCGTCCTGGACGACGGTGCTCTGAGCCCCACGCCTGTGCAGCCTGACGGGCGCCCCGGCCCGGCACAATTATCCATAATCTCTGGTCTGAGAATTCCCTCGAACCCCGGAGCCATACAACACGCTCCGGGGCGAAAGAAGAAGGCAGCGCGGCGTCAGCCGCATCAACGCTGACTACTGGGCGGGGCCGACGACCCGGATCGTGCCCGGCTCAATCTTCATCCCGCCTGGATCGGCCGATCGCATGCGCGCGTTGTAGCTAATGACAATGGGTTTGCTAAAGCACAAACTCGCACTCTTGCTCGGGTCTAATTCCTTCAACTCGTTCACCCCTCCCATCATGCCCGAGAAGCCGCGATCGCACGACAACATCTCGGCATTCAGACCGGGGATATCGATCAACACAGGGAGCGTCCGATGGTTTACCCAACGAATTTCGTCACCGACGTGTACGGTCAGATCCGCCGGTGCCAGACTACCTTCAAATTTGACCTCATGAATGAGCGCCGTTCTCGAGGTCTGCGGCAAGCTTGTGCAGCCGGTCATCAACACCAATCCCGCTACCGCCACCAACATTCTTCGCATAGAGAACCTCCTCTATAAAAATTGTGCACAGCGTCTCGTGCTCAAGGCCGATGTGCCTCGCTCGTTCACTATACCAGCCCGGGCGGGGAGAGAGCCAATGCCATAGCGCGGATTCACCCTAGACGATCGAACTCACACTTATCTCACTCGTGTGACCCGATTGGTGTCGGTGTGGTGAAACAGATCGGATCGGCCCTTCATCTTCAACTGTGTGTCTTCGTGGTAACTGAAACTGTCCGGGCCATGCACGGTGATCGTGACTTCAAAACGGACGGTCTTGAACTCCCGATCCAGAAACTTGTTGGAGCAAATGCCGTACGTATCCGATCCGGCCTCCGCCGCAATCTGAAACGACGTGGCATCCGGCTCGACGGTCCCACCCGCCAGCACCGTGACTCCCCGCGGCACGATGAAACAGCGCAGCACTTGTTTGGCCGCCGCATCCCAGAGCCAGTAGCCACTCTCCTCATGAAACGCCGTCCCATCGCTCAGTCGAAAGACCACGAGCGAATAGCGCAAGCCATATAACTGTTGTTCATGATTGTTCACAGGCCCAATCGGCTCGAAGGTTAATCGTTCACGATAGGGATTGTGTTCCGTCCCTCGGTTGTCGTCAGGCGCCACATCCGCACCTTTGTCCCCTTCCCACACACCCGCCAACGCAGCCAACGGCCCAAGATACTGAAGCAAATCCTCTCCCATTTCGCCGATCCTCCCTGTTTTAACCGATTGCCGCTCGGGCTGTTGCCAGCGGCTCTGGCGGGTGCTCTTGTAGCAGAGCGGCGGTAGCCATTCAATTGGGAAGAGGTGGCATCGAGAGGTACGCCGGAGTCGCGAACCTATTACTCCAGCGGCGAGGGGAGTCGGATCCCGGTCCGAAAAGCGCCGGCCCATCAGGCCCTCGATGGGCTTGCCTGTGTCAGGACGCATTCTCCGCAAGAAACGGGCGCACACCGGCGGCCCGGCTTCCCGCCGCAATCGCCAGCGCGACAAGGATGAGCAACCCCGCGATAGCGAACGTGACCTGCATGCCGGCGGCCACAGCATCTGGAGCGGCCGTGGCGATATCACCCGTTCCTGAGGCAAAGGTGAACAGGGCACCCATGGCCGAGGCACCGGTGATGAGTCCGAGATTGCGCGAAAGGTTGAGCAGTCCAGAGATGACACCGCGCTGGTCGGGAGGAAGGTCCATCATTACCGCCGTGTTGTTGGCCGTCTGGAACAGCGCATAGCCGACTGTGACAACAGCGATAGGAAGGGTGTAGCCAACCATCCCCAATACGGCCGGCAGTGCGTAAAGCAAAAAACACCCCGCCGCGATACCGATGAGTCCCATGCGAGTCGTGCGGTCGGCGCCGACAGTGTCCACTAGGCGACCCGCCGGTACCCCGGCGAAGGCCGCGCAGAGAGGACCAATCGACAACACGAATCCCAACCAGCCCGCGCTCAGTCCAAGTGTTCGCGACAGATAGAACGGCCCGACTACGAGTGTCGCCATCATCACGGTCGAGACGAGCAGGCTCATAAAAAGGCTTGCACTCAACAACACATTGCGAAACAGTGCCAGTCGGATCAATGGCGAGCGGACCCTTCTCTCGGCGACGATGAAGAGGCTGAGGCCCAGGAGGGCCGCCACCAGTAAGCCCACGTTACGTGACCCGAAATGCCCTCGCCCCACCGTCATCGCGAGCGCATAGGCCGCGAGCGTTATGGCCAGCAGAAACGTCCCCACCAGGTCGAAGCGGAGCTGGTCGGCCTGCGGCCGATTTGCATCGACAGGGAGATAGCGATGGACGAGCATCACAATGGCGACACCCAGCGGCACATTGATGAGAAAGATTGCCTGCCAGCCAAGTACTGAGATCAACAGGCCGCCAATGGAAGGACCCAGTGCTGTGCCGGCCGCCGACATTGTACCGACCAATCCCATCGCACTGCCGGCTCGGGATTTGGGAACGGTCTCCCCGACAAAGGCCATGGTCAAGGCCATCATGATGGCCGCTCCAAAACCCTGTACTGCTCGGGCGGCGATGAGAAACCCTAGGCCGGGTGCACTCGCACACAGCGCGGACGCGATCGTGAATAATGAGACGCCGATCATCAACAAGCGTCGCCGCCCCATGAGGTCTCCGAGCCGTCCGACGCTCACCACCGTCGTTGTAATTGTCACGAGATAGGCCAGCACCACCCATTGCACGTGCTGAAACGAGGCTCCGAACTCCTGCGCCAATGTCGGCAAACTCACATTGGCAATGCTCGTCCCAATAGAAGACAGCAGCACGGACAGGGAAAGAGCGGCGATGATCCATCGAACCGGGGTGATCCGTTCCGTTTTCACCGCTGGCGCTCTCCTTTTCGCAGCATATACACCCGCTCCGTGGCCGGACAGCGTCCTTTGAGGCCGCCAGGGACATCGAGGCTGGTCTGTACGGAGATGTCATATCGCTTGCCGTAATGCTGCTTGATCTCTTCGGTCGTGACCGAGAACGGCGGGCCCTCCATCATCCGCTGGTCATACTCAAAAGAAATGAGCAGCTGTGGCGCCTGTCCGGTCAACGTCATGAGATGCTCGGCATAGCGAACACGCATATCTCGCGGCAGAGCCACTAGGGCCGCCCGATCATAGATGGCATCGACCGGGCCCAGCAGTTCAGGTGTGACCTTGAAGATGTCGCCCACGAAGATGTCCAGATGCGGGGCGCGATAGTGATCGAGTGAGCCGACTGTCGTGATCGTCGGGGTCACACCGAGCTCCGCGAACAACTGTTCGATGGCCACGGCGCTCAATTCGGCCCCGGCCACTCGATAGCCGCGAGACAGCAACCAGCCGATATCGAGCGTCTTGCCACAGAGCGGCAGAAAAACACGACTCCCTTTTGCCAGTGACAGCTTGTCGAAATACTGCACCAGCAATGGATTCGCGTCACTTTTATGAAAGCCGATTTCATTGCTGGCCCATCGATCATGCCAAAACTTTGCGTCCATGCTGTACATCCTCCCTGCTAACACACAACGACGATGTGGCCATCTTACGCCACCCCATGGACTAGCGGAATACGCAACGGATGCATGTTATTCGTGCATCTGACGCCAGATCACAATTGAACCGTGCTATCATCGCACCATGGCGAGACCCGATCTTAACCTGCTGGTGACTCTTGATGTGTTGCTATCGGAAGGGAGCGTGGCGCGCGCCGGACAGCGATTGCGACTGAGTCCGTCGGCGATGAGTCGGGCACTCGCTCGATTACGCGCGACTACCGGCGACCCTCTGCTGGTAAGAGCCGGCCGCGGTCTCGTCCCCACACCCCGGGCCCTCGAATTGCGTGAGCGGGTGAGTCATCTCGTGCAGGACGTCCAAGCGGTGTTACGCCCTGCGGAGCAGCTCAAGCTCGATCAGCTTGTACAGACGTTCACACTGCGGACCAGCGAAGGGTTCGTGGAGAACTTCGGCGCGCCGCTGATCGCCCGCATCGCCCTGGACGCTCCTGGTGTGCGGCTCCGCTTCGTGCAGAAACCGGACAAGGACAGCGCGCCCCTCCGTATCGGAGCCGTCGATCTGGAAACCGGCGTCGTTGAGGCCGCGACCGCGCAGGAGTTGCGTGTGCAATCCCTGTTCAATGATCGCTACATCGGCGTCGTGCGAGCCGGACACGCATTCACAAGGGGCAGGGTCACGCCCTCCCGCTATGCGACCGGCAGACACATCTGCGTGTCACGGCAGGGGCTGGAAAAGGGACCGGTCGATGAGGCGTTAGTCGCGTTGGGCTTGGAGCGTGATATGGTGGCGATTGTCGGGGGCTTCGCCATGGCCCTCGCGCTGGCTCGCGCGTCCGACCTCATCGCCACCGTTCCCGAACGGCACACCGGCCTGTTGCGGGCAGGCATGCATAGCTTTGCCCTGCCGGTCTCGACGCCGGAGTTCACCGTCTCGATGCTGTGGCACCCTCGATTGGATGCCGATCTCGCGCATCGGTGGTTACGCGGCTGCGTGCGTGAGGTCTGTACACAGCACCTCGCCCGCCTGGGTCGTTCAGGCAAGAAAAAAGGGCTCGGAGAGTTTCCGAGCCCTTGAGTTTGGTGGAGGCGAGGGGAGTTGAACCCCTGTCCGAAGATCGTCGGCACATCGCGTCTACATGTGTAGCCGATTCTTTAAGCTTCGCAGCGACCCACGCCTATCGGCCGGCTTAGAACCGCCGCTAGCCCAGTATTGTCTCGCCCCCCGCCGCTGAGCACCGGCGTGGGACCAGTCCGCTGCATCGCGCCATTCCACCCCCGCGGACCTCAGATGGAACGACGTCTCAGCCTAAATTAGGCTGCGAGTGCCAGTTCTTGGTTGGCAGTTGCGTTTTTCCCGGAATTTTACGAGTTCCCGAGATCTCGACATGCAACGATGGCGTCAATATCCCCGTCGAAACCGGTCGCCCCCCTTTCTTGAAGATCGTGATTCGGCAATCGTCATTCGTGAAGCGCCGGACACATCTCGTATTCTTTGGTTTACGAGATACCCTTCACGCTTGACGAGCGACGTATCTCCTAGATGCTCATCATACAGCACAGGTCAAGGGGATGCCAGGAGAGAAACGGTTGGGCGGGAAACCCGGACAGGGGATCTCACGGAACCGGCGTAAAGGTCCAGGTCCATCCCTGATCCTGTTGCGTGAAGACCTGTCCCTTGGACAACTGGCCTGCGAGGAACTCGGGAGGAAGTGTCACCAGCAACTGTTCCTCGCGCACCTGCCCCTGAACCGG
>JAEURX010000073.1 GCA_016788885.1 Nitrospira sp.
CACGGTCTCCGAGAAACGACGCACAATCCTCCAGGCTCTGGGAAAAACCGACGACCGCGGGACGGTGATGCTGGAGAATTTTGCCGTCAACGCGGGACGGATATTACAAGCCATGCCCGAGATGGCCTGTCTCGGCGAGGCAATGAAGGGGCCACAGAACCGCTAGACGGCGGTGACAGATCTGGGAATCACGGCGGTATCGAACGATGGCAGACCTCGAACGCGGCCTCATTCAATTCTTTCAAGCATGCCTGCCTCCCCTGGTGCCGGGAGAGTACCGCATCGACGTTGAACACACCATCCGAGAAGCGCGCCCCGAGCCTTTTCGCACCGGACTCGACTTTTCGGTCGCAGGGCCGCGCTTTACGCTCAATCCTGCGGATGTGTACTCGGTCTATCCTCCAGCGAATCAGGCCGGTGCGTATGGCAACACACTTCCCCATATCGTCTTAGTCCGGCGCACGCTTCCATGGGAACGCACCCTGGATGGCAGCGCCCCTGACGAGAAAAATCCCTGCCCCTGGTTGGCCTTACTCGTGCTGAGCCCTTCGGACTTCCCCAATTCCGAGCTGCCCAAAATGGACATCAGAAAAGTACAGGAACTGTTACGTCCAGGCCATGGCATCAAAGGACCAGACCTGAACACTACGGAACTCAAAGAGTACGAATCGGTCGATGATCTGTGCAACACCATCGATCTTCCAACGTCATTGTTCACGAGTATCGTGCCCGCAAAAGCGGACCTTCCCTATCTCGCGCATGTGCGGCAGGTACAGACCGATAAGAAAGAAACCGCCTCGCTGCACACCGAGGGATGCTTTTCCGTCGTGCTCGCCAATCGTTTTCCAGAAACCGCAAAAGGGCGCGACGGGGGCAGGAACCTGGCCGTGTTGGTCTCGCTGGAAGGGCTTCACACCTATCTCCATGGTGAAGCGGGAATCATCCGCGAAAAGACGGTGCGTCTCGCGGTGTTGGCACACTGGAGTTTTAGTTCCCAAGGGCAAACCACGTTCAAGACCCTCATCAGTCAACTCGACACTGGGCTTTTGCAGTTGCCGCCCCCCATGAACACGGTGGCTGCAGAGGGTTCTGACGATGTCAAACACGCGTACAGCCTTGGCTACACAGCACTTACCCATCGCATCCGCAATGGTGAGACGACGGTCTCCTGGTACCGGGGTCCCCTGGTTCCACTTTTCTACCGTAAGCTCGATGTGTATCGCTCCCTGCCCTGCCCTGATGCGGCACTTCGCTATCACTACGACACCGGGCTCCTGGATGTGAGTTATGCCGCTGCCTGGCAACTGGGGCGTCTCCTCGCGTTACAAAGCCCGCTCTTCGCACAAACAATCTACAGAACCCGGCATCACGAACGCCAACGGGTGCACGCGAAGATGGAGGAGGCCGCACAGCGCCAACAGTATGAGGTACCAGGGAACGAGATGAGTGAATACCTTGCGCAGGAGATGGGAAAACTCACGAACGAGTTGAAGTAGCACCGTACTGATGAGCGCGACGAATACGCTCGTGGGCTTACGCAGGAATAGATGACCATGGACGACGCCTATCAAAAAGACATTCTGAAGAACATTGAGATCGTGCTCACCGGAACAGCCTGGTCGATGCCGGCACCGATCGGAGAATGGCTGGGCCGGCTGCTGCTGTTGTATGGGGTGCCGTTCAACTATCTGGTTCCCGACGAAGGAATGCTGCCGCCGGAGTCGATCCGTTTTTTCTATCTGGATCCCGGTTGGGTGAAATGTCTGCTCGAAGGCGCGAGCAGCATTGGAAAAAGCAGTTCACTGGACGAGGTGTTCGACCAGCGGCTGCGCAATAAATTTCTCGACCTGGCAGGCGAGCATGCGACGGAAGTCCGACAGTCCCTGATCACAAAAGAGAAAGACCCAAAAGACCAAGACCGTACACCCAAGCCACTCCATTGGCCGCTGACTGGATTTCTCTTGCGATCGAGCCTGGCAGAAGGCTGGCAAGGGCTTGAGATACAAGCTGCCGGTGTAGATGGGGAAGGAAACCGCCTGGACCCGCTGCAGACTTTGCGGATCGACCGGTTAAGTCCGGACATTCTGTTGTGCCTCTTCAACGGCAAGGTGACTGAGATCGCAATCACACAGCCACCGGAAGGGCTCCATTTTGGCGCTGAATCTCAGGGCAACACTGTCTACAAGAAGATCCACCTCCGAACAATCAGTCCCGCCGAACAGATAGGAGATCAAATTGGAAGAACATTCGACATCACCATTCCGATGCGCCAAGGCAGCTCGCGCGTCGTGCATGTCGGGGCGCTCGCCAACCAGATAGAAGGGTCTCTCCGTAACGTACAGGCTCTCGATGGCACGTTTACATCGGCAGAGTTTGCCGTACAGATGGTGGAGAGTCCAGGCCGAGCCCTCTTCGAGGCACCTAAGGAGAAGCAGGGATGAGCGCCGGTGCAACAACCTCACATTCTCTGCTGGTCCCTATCGGGCTCGAGGCGCTTGTCGTAGAGAACGCAGACCTAGGCGAGTGGAGCGACCTGACCGTTGATTTTTCCCGCTTGTATCAAGGCGACATTCTCGGCTCTCAACTCACGCCCACGCTGTTCAATCCCAGGACATGTCCGCATGACCCGGGCGTGCACCTCCATTGGACCTTGCCGGATGCCATGCGGCGCGGAGGCAATCGCCTCGTCCAAGCGAGAAGCATGGCGAGGGCTCAGCGTGTCCTCGCCGATCGATCCGCCACGGCCATGGATGACACGGAGCGAACACGTCTCATCCAACGATTGCTTGCCCTGGGCCGCCGCCTCACGACGCTCGTGGGAGGCGCCACACTCGGCGCGGAACAAACGACGGCGATCGAGCAGCTTGCCATGGCCCCCGACAAGAAGGCCCGGAAGCAGATCGCTAAGACAGTGATCCGGATCGGGCAGCAACTCGCCAACGTTCTAGAACACGAAGCGGGCGGTGCGCCACAATTTCCAGCACTTCCCAACCGCTGGCTCGTCCAGCGGATCTGGCGCGAACCCAATGCGAAGGAGATCTCGCTGAAAGCCTGGGTCGTGGAAAGCGACTATCGCTATCGCACTGATGGCGAAACGGCAGTTTCGGGAGCTATTACGGTTCCCCTGTTCGGTGCCCTGCCTCTCTTTGACTATATTGGCAAACATTTTGATTACCCCGGCTGGTACGAGGGACAAGAGCCGGCCGACCGGGTGGAACTGACAGCGCTGGGATACGGCGACCCTGCCTTTACTGCCTCCTATTCATCCTGCAAAAGCGTGTTCGGGTTCCACGATGCGCTCGATGGCGTAACGCCCAATACGGCGCTCAGCTACCTGGTGGTGGGGTGGTACTCAAATCCAGCGAAAGACATTCTCCAGGGTTATGACCTTGAAGAGTTGGGTTGGGCATGTTCGCCGCCGCCAAAGGGCGAGTCGTATCCGACGCGAACGCTTTGCCATGGGGCGATCTATGATATCCAATGGAAACGAACAGGCGGAAACGGAGAAGCGTACAAGGCCAAGCGACCTGGGCTTACCAAAGACGATTGCACGGTGGCTATCGGCAACACCTCGTCCGAGGCGCTGGCGGCGCTGCTGGCCAAGAAACTGGACAAGCCATCGTTAGAACCTCTCCTCTCAGCGTTCATCGACGACGCATTACCGACGACGACCAACTACAAGGCAATGGAGGCGCGGTTGCAACAATCCCGCTTTGCCTCTTCCGCCGGGGGCACGCAGTTTTCTATCCAAAAGAACGGAGCCGCACAGGATCCACCCGCGCCTGCCACCGACGCCACACTCCCCCAGGCGTTGGAACAGGCGCTGACCTCCTTGAATGCGCTGCAGCGGGACTGTGATCGTCAAGAACGTGAATTGGAATCGATGCGGTGGGAGCTCCAAGCCACGTGGAATAAATGGGCTCATCAATATCGAGAAGATCACGCAGAGCCTGTTGCCTTGACACCGATCCTGGAGCGGGAAAAGAGTCACACGCAGGCCACAGCGCAAGCTCTTACGGACAAACACACCACGCTGGATCGGCAGTATGAGGCACTTGCTACCCTCCTCTTTCAACAGTTTCCTGATCTCGAACTTGGCAAAACCCTCACTTCACCATGGTGGCGCCCGAACGATCCCACGCTCCTGGTCTCGGCTCCGGGATTGTCTCCCTCCAATGCGCAAAGAGGCGGTCAACGTGGCGGAGCGCAGGAGACACTTCTCTGCCGCGTGGCTGGCCAGGAAGCCACCACGCTCCTCGTGAATATTCCCAATGGTCAGAAGGGTGTCAACGTGAGCGCGGAGCAAGTTCTGAAAATGCGAGACCCTGGCCTCTTTGCGGAGCCATTAGCCATCCCTCAAGGCATCCAGCGTCTTTTGCACGAAGCGTTACTGCTCGACCCGACTCACGCCGAGGCCATTGCCGACCAGGCCTATCGCAACGCAGGTCGCAACGCAGGTCTCCAGACTCGTCTCGGCAAGGAGAAGCTGCTTGCACAGGTCCGGCAATGGCAACGAACGCCCCTTTCGTTGACCGGCAAGCCTCCCGATCAGCCCGTCACGTGTCTAAACGGATCAGCTCCGGCCTTGTTGGCCTTGCGAGATTGGGATGGGAACCCCTGGTTGCCGCTTTTTCTTGAGTGGCAGGTCTCCTGGCGCCCTTCGTATCAACGCGTGGAGGACGTCTTGGAGAAGTGGGAGTTTGTCAGGGAGACAGACGAGTTCCGTTGGAACGGGGATGGTCAGACAGCGTATTCGCCACAGATCTACCAAGGCTACAGCATGGTCTCGCCGAATACCGCGTCGATACTGGAAGAACGACTCAAGCAGTACAGCGGAAACACACAGAAGAAAGAATTCGAAACAATTCTCGCGCTAGTAGGCCAGATGCATATTCTCGCGCAACCCCTCAGGGGATTACACGATGCGTTCCTCATGCGCGACCAGATCTTGCGGCCACAACCGATCAATCCCGAAATTTTCCCCTCTGAGGATGCTCCAAGTCCGGCCGTGACGGCAATCCCGCCGGCAAGCCCCTTAGACCCCATTGCGGCTCTACTTGCCGGTCTCCAGAACTTCTCGTTGCCAGCCCCGAATACACCCTTCTTTCCGATACGAGCGGGACATCTACACCTACTGCAAATCGGAATCATCGACGCGTTTGGTCAACGGGTCAACGTACCCCTCACTCAACTGCTGCGCACGGCAAGCCTGACCCCGTCCGGCGCCCCCATGGAACCGCTTATCCAGTTGAGTCCGCGGTTCTCTCAGCCTGCACGATTGCGCGTTGATTGGATTCCCGCTGAGAATCCACCCGAGACGCTCCCGGCAAATAGCCCGATCTGTGGATGGATCATCCCGAATCATCTCGACGCCAATTTACTCTTCTACGATGCAAGCGGCACTCCGCTCGGCGTGCTCCAGAAAATACTCCGCGCCACAGGGACACCTGCGGCGCAACACGAGAAAGCCTTTTTCTGGGTCCCCATGCCGGGAACCTCACATCGACCGGAAACCATTCACAATCCTGAGCTCAAGTTCGTGGTGCAATGGCTAGCAGGCCTCGGTGCTGACAACGGCGCCGCGTTCTGGAATCTCCTCGACGACGCCATGGCCAAGACCGATCCTGGGGAACCGGAGCACGATCCGCTGCTTTCCGTTCTCCTGGGACGACCTTTAGCATTGGCCAAAGCGTCTGTTCAATTGGAACTGGACGGTCTACCCGCTACCGACCAACGCCTGGAGAAGATTGGAACCTACGACTCTCATGGCTTCACCACAATCACATTCCCCATGAGCCTCGGCGATGCCACAGAGACTCGAGACGGCGTCATCGGCTTCTTCGTTCACGATACAGCCTCACAGATCTCGGCCCCTTTGTATGCTGCTGCGGGCGCGCCGATGCTGCCAGGGCTACCCATCGCTGGGACCATTGAATACAAACACAGTCACCCGGTTCTGGATTGTGAAACTCCCGTCAGATTGACAGTGCTCATGGACCCGCGAGCCATGGTCCATGTCTCTACCGGAGTCCTGCCCAAGCGCGTCATCGAATTACCCTCACAGGTGCGTTCTGCCGCCAAGTCCGCGCAGGAGGCCTTCTTTCAGGTGGCGCCGCTGCTGAGCCCTGGAGGCGACGTCACCATGCCGACCCCATCAGATGATTTTGGTAAATGGTCCTGGGCCTATCGCCCACAGGTCACCATGTGGAAAGAAACCGACACGATGACGGCCGCTACTGATCGAGGGGGCTTTTCCCCAAGACCGCAGGAGATTTCCGAGGGCTGGCTCAAGCTGAAGATGAATCCGGTATCGATCCTTGGTTTCTGGGTGAAGGAAGGGCTGCAGGACGTTGCGCCGAATACGAACGTCACCTTGGCGTGGGCACTGCAGGGCGGTGATCGTTTGGTACTACTGGCCGGCACGCGTGAAGACGAGCCGCTCAAGGTATGGGAAAGCCAGCCTCTTCCTGGTCAGTATGGCGTGCACATACAAGCCGACACGACGTTCACCTTACTATTGTTCAACAAAGATAATAGCCGGGCGGAACGACGCCTCAGCATCCGCCTTTCGAAAGGAATCATTCATGGCTGACCAAGCGACGCCGCTCCCATCGCTGCCGCTCACCTGTACAGTCGTTGACGCCAAGGTCGACCTGGGGCCAGGCTACGCCGGCACGAATACCATTGTCCTACGCATCACGAACACAACGGCTCAACCGATTACCTTTTCCGGACCGGGTACGAAGGGAGAACTGACTCTTTCCATCTCTACCGGCAACGGGCCGGACAATTTAGCGACACTGGAGGACAGCGTCAAACTTAAGATTGAGTACCCAAAACTCTGGCAACTCAACCCCTTGACGACTACGCAGGGGCAGGCCACGTGGAGTTTTAGGCTCCCGAAGTCTGCGTTTCAGGCGAACGAGTGTCAGCAGCTCACCCTCTCGAAGTTTGAGAGCAAGGTTGATCCTGGCCAAGCCAAGATTACGATCAGCGCGAAGATCTCCGGCTATGCGGAATACAAACAGATACTCTCTGTGGAAAAGAAAGCCGAACAGTTCTCGATCCTCTACTTCACGGCAGACCCTCCTTATCTCATCACCGATGCAGACAAAAAACACTTCAGGTTGACATGGAATACCGTCAAAGCACAGCGAGCCGCACTGTACGGCTTTAACAGGGCCAAGTTGGAAGAGTTCCATTCGGGAAGTGCAGGGTGCATCAGCGGAAAGCCCTACGTCTATGACAAAGAGCGACCATGGGCGCCCACGACCACCTATGAGCTCGAAATCATTGACGGAGAGAAGACGAAAAGAGTCGCACTCTCCGTGCCCGTGCTGAGTTCAGGCTGGCATACGGTTTCTTTTGACTACGGATATCCAGCGGTTCTCTGCAACATGAATGATCAGGAACTCTACGGCATATTCGTCAAGGAGGGAAAAGGACGCCTGTACTCGTCCACGTATCCGTATGCGACGTGGCAGCTTAAACATGAACACGTCCCTGACGGAATGCTCACCAGTCCCGCCGTGTACTGGCAGAACGCACTCTGGCTCATTGGTGGAGGCGCGGCTGACCCTAAGCTTCGGAACAATCACGTCTGGAGTTATGATGAGAAGACGGGGGAGTGGCGACAACACGATGATGCCCCATGGACGCGACGGATGGGACAGGCTTGCGTCATCTTCAACAAGCGACTGTTGGTGCTTGGGGGCAACGACGAAACCGGAACGTCGGTGAACGACGTGTGGGCCGCAACACTCACCGGAGAGCAACTCAGCTGGGAAAAACTAGGCAATGAAACTGTGACGCCTCGCTGGAGGCCTCGCTGCATGTTTGCGGCCACAGCAACCCGTCGCGGTGACCGTGACAAACTATGGCTCTACGGCGG
The DNA here is from genome assembly GCA_016788885.1 of Nitrospira sp. Classification (NCBI taxonomy): domain Bacteria; kingdom Pseudomonadati; phylum Nitrospirota; class Nitrospiria; order Nitrospirales; family Nitrospiraceae; genus Nitrospira; species Nitrospira sp. The sequence continues at coordinate 7,892 of JAEURX010000073.1, forward strand.
CCTCACTGAACCATTTAGCGATCCTCTGGACGATATGTGGTCTTCTGAAGACGGGAAGACCTGGGTCCAATACGCGACGACCCCGAGGGAGAACAACAACCCGGCAGGAAAACCGATCGCCGCCGCCTTGATGGTCATCAAGGAAAAGTTGACTCTCTTTGGCTCTTTTCGCAGCGGCACGACCGTCAAACAGAAAAAGTTTATTTTGCAGGAAGGGCAAAATGTGTGGAACAGCGATGAGGTGCCGACCGGCTGGGATGACCAGGGGGGAAATACATTCAGTTTAGCGGCCGTCCAATACAAGGGTCTCATTTTCTTGCGCTCGCTGGATTATCGCACCCGTAGAAAAAAAGAGGACGTTGTGCCCAGCTTATACCTGCACGTTCCCTAACATTGGACAGAAGATGAAAGGACCAGAATGAACTACTTGCGAACCCTCATGCTTGGACTCGGGGTCCTACTAGTAGCGCTTTTCTCTGTCACCATCGTGCACGCAGAAGGTGAAATCGTCACGGTGCTGTTCCCCACAGCTGCAGGCTCCGGCACATACAAGATTTCGGCAGACGAAAGCGATCCGATTAAGTCGACGAGTGAGGCGACTCTGAGCTTTGACCTCAATCTTCTCCCTACGACTGCGATTGTTAAAAGAGTGACCGTCCAGTTGGCCGGAAAGTCTGTCAGAAAAGACAACCCACAGATAGTGACGATTGTCCCCCAAGGCTCGACCAATCCGGTTGCCTCATGGACGGCGACCAGCGGCGAATCAGTCTTTCAAGCCTCAACCGAACTCTTACGAGCCTTGGTGCAAGAGGCGCTAAAGACAGGGAAACCCGTGACCTTGACCTTCTCGTCAAAGAGTCGGCTGAGCAATTGGGAGTACGCCTCGATGTCCAAGTACGAGGGCATTTCCTCGTCAAAACCTCGTCTGATCGTTGAATACCAACCGCCCCAAGAGTTGCAAGACCGCGCGCGAGAACTTGACACCACCAGCACGCGGTGGAAGTTCTGGCGGACCAATGATGCCGCCAGCAAACCGTTTATGAACACGATGGCAGCCATTATTTCCAATCCGGTTTTTTATGACGGGACCATGTACCTCTTCGCGCAACCGTCTTCTCAAGAGACGAAGCTCTATGCACTGAGATTGGGGGGCGGCAACCTTTGGGAACCCAAAGCCCTATCCATCCGGCCGGGGTCGCACGCCATGGTTTCTCCGGCCGGACGTCTGTATTCCATCGGCGAAGACCGCGTGGTGTTATACGATCTCAAGCAAGCAGGCGCAGAGATACGGAATGTTCCCATTGCGAATTTTAAACCTGCGCTGCGTCCCATACTCGGTGAGGACGGCAGTCTATACGCCATGCCGCCCGGAGCGCTGTTCGGTTTCAATCCTGATCTGCAGGAAATGTGGCGCTACCCTGGGGCCAAGACGGACATGCCGGACGCCAGTCGAGTCGTCCTGAGTCCCGACGCTGGCCGCTACGCCTATATGTTGGCCAAACGTGGAACCGCAACTCAACTTGTGCGCCTGGAAACGGCAACTGGGAATGCGACGGTCTCTGGGCTGCCTATTATTGACGTCACACAAGCAGGAAAAACCTCCACAGAAAATCTGGACCTTGGCTTTACCAGCTATACTCGCCCTGTTGTCACAAAGGGACCAGAACAGGATTACGTCTTTTACGGCGCTTCCACAGCACAAAGCGGCTACTTGCTCGCGTATTCGGGGAACGAGGTGGTCTGGTGGAGAAACGGTCTCGTCTCTCAGCCCATCGTCAACAGAGATGGAAACGTCGTCGCCGTGCAATCAGGAAAGCTGCATGTCTATGCTCAGCTGAACGGCACCGATGATGGGACGGATAAAAAAAGCTGCGTGTCAACGGAGAGCGGTCTTGACGCAACTTCAAACCTCGTACTGGACGGCGATGACAACGTGTATTTCTGGAGTAACGGGGACCTAAAGGGATTCACGAAAAACTGTCTCCGCTTCGTCAGTCGCAAATTGGACGGATTGCCGAAACAGCTGGAGCTGCTCTTCGCGCCGGATGGAACCCTGTTCGCGCGCACCGAGACAAATGCACTGTATACACTCATACTTATGCCGAGAGACCGAATGTTGACCATCACCCAAGACAGAATCCAGGCTGACACGATCTACAATGCCGAGTCCATCAAAGCCGGGGAGGATATCCACATTCCGGTCGGCACGAACGTCGTATTCAAAGCACAGAAGCAGATGGCATTTGGCCGGGGCTTCAGCGTGAAACCCGGCGCGACGCTCCGCTGTCAGGTTGGGGGGTGATCGGGATGCCCGTGGGACCTCTACTAAAGCGAGGCTCTAGATTGTCATGACCTGTCACCCAGCAGGCCCCGTGCGCTGGCATCGTATGGATGGTGATGATGGTACCGCCAGCAAGGTGAACGTCGCCAATGTCTCTGCGGGTGTCAGATTCTGCAAGGCCAGCGAGAAGCCGTCGTGGTTGTAGCGATGCTCCCCGCGAGGAGCCGAGTCGATCTGACGTGATCATAGGATACGCGCTTCTTCGTATTTATTGGGAAAGGTCTGTTTGAGTAAGAACCGAAGCATCCCTCAAAATTGCATGGAATAGGCGGTCAGTGACTTGTCATCTGTGAAATTGCTCACGCTCAAATCTGAGAGCCTACGGTAGGCCGCTATTCTTATAATGCGAAAGATCGCGCATTTCATTACGGCCCGCGCCTCTGCAATTTGAGACCACCTTTAAGAGATGGTCCTGAGCGAATCAATCACGATCGGCAGCTGTAAGGCGTCAGGCCGATGGTGATTGAATTGACGCCACGGGCAACTACCACCGACCCCTCGCGTATTGTCTGGGCCAATGCGGCTTCGAGCTACGCCTGCCTCCGTTACCCGCGGTGGCACGAACTCAGATGTATTGTACGACTCCTGGCCGACAACGAAATGTATCTCTGACACAAGACTCAGCCCGACCATACGAGCAGGAGATGGTTTCCAAGATCCACTCGCGTGACATCGCCCTGTTCTCCTGTGACGCTTCGGCTTCTTGACTGGACGCGCGAGATATGGCACAGCCTTTCTGCGAGAATCAGCTTATTCCA
>JAEURX010000074.1 GCA_016788885.1 Nitrospira sp.
ATGTTGACGATTGGGCAGGTGCCTCTCGCGGTCAGCCAACCGGTGACCATTCCCGTGAAGGCGATCAAGGGAGTAATCCCGATGGATGGTGCAAACCCCATCTGGGAAGGAGTGCCAGGTGTCATCATCCCGTTGAGCGGCCAGACCATCACGACCCCGATGCATCCGAATATCTCGGTGAAGTCGGTGTTTGTGAAGGCGGTCACGAATGGGAAGGATCTGGGGTTGCGCCTTGACTGGAGCGACCAGACCAAGAACGACACGGCGATTGGTCCGCAGGATTTCCGCGACCAGGTCGCCATTATGTTCCCGGTCAACACGGCGGGCGCGCCACCGTTCCAGTGCATGGGGCAGTCCGGTGGAACGGTCAACATCTGGCGTTGGAACGCGGAGTGGCAGAAGGATCTCGGCAAGGATAGCGCCGGAATCTGGGACGTCGATGACCAGTATCCTGGAATTTTCTGGGACTACTATTTCGAAGAGCCGGCGGGTGGAGTCACCTATCCGGATCGTATCGGCCGGAGCCTTGGCCCATTCAACTCCGGTATTTGGTCCGGCAACATCATGTCTGACCCGACCCTGCGCGTCAGCTCCGTCGAGGATCTGAATGCCAACGGGTTCAGCACGTTGACCACGCAGTCCCATCAGGATGTGATCGGCAATGGCGTGTGGGAGCCGTCCGGTTCCCTCAAGGGCGGTGGATACACCGGTCCGACCTGGCGCGTTGTCGTGAAGCGTTCGTTGGAGACCAGCGATGCTAACGATACCCAGTTCAAGGCGGGAGCCTCTGTGCCCATCGCGTTCGCGGTGTGGGACGGTTCCAACATTGAACGGAACGGCATGAAGTCCCTCTCCACCTGGTTCACGCTGAAGCTGCCGTGAGCGACTTGGCCTGAAGAGGCCAATCCTGCCCTGAGATAGGGTAGGACGTGTGTGTGGGATTCGTCAGAAGAAGGCCCCGAGTTCCTGCCATAACGGCAAGGTGGCTCGGGGCCTTCGTCTGTTTCATGAGGCAGCAAATGGTGCGTCATACAGGTGTGAAATTTCTCCTCCTGTCTGGGCGGAGGGTTGCTTTCGGACCAGGGCGGAGTGTATAAACCGATACTATACGACTCGTCTGAAAACACTGATTTTCCTGCTTAATATAAAGATAATTTTATGAAGGTTTCACTACTGTTTCCTCCGACGTGGCATCCTTCGCAACCCTACCTGAGCCTCCCCTCACTCACAGGTTTCCTCACCCAGGCCGGAATCAAGAACGTCTCGCAACGTGATCTCGGCATTGAGTTATTGGATAAGATTCTCACGCAAGGCTTTGCCCATAATCTCTATCCGCAGCTGGTGGAGAAACAACGGAGCCTTGAGCGAGAGCGTACCGGCGAGACCGGACCTGGGAGCGCAGAGCAATTGGCTCGCGTCATCGAATCTCTCGATCGTTTTCCGTATTTGTTCGAGCGCATCGAGTTGGCGAAAGACACGCTTCGCGGGGAAGGGTTTTACGACATCGAGGCCTACCGCAATAGCCTGTTTCTCATCGATAAATGGCTCGAGGTGCTCTCTTCGCTCTATTTTCCGACGAGAATGACGGTCGTGGACAATCAGTTCGGCGACTATTCGATCTACTCATCCAAAGACTTGATGAAGGTGATCCGGGATGAACAGCAGAATCCCTATATCGGCCTGTTCAGCCAGCACGTCCTCCCGTCGTTGCTGACCGATCGTCCGGATTTGGTCGGGGTGTCGATTACGGCCACGTCGCAAATTATTCCGGGTCTCACGCTCTGTCGGTTGATTAAAGAGCATGCGCCGGAACTGCATGTGACCGTCGGGGGAAGCATTTTTACACGCCTGGTGGATAACCTTCGGCGCTGTCCCTGGCTCTTCGACCTGGTGGATGACTTTGTGGTGTTTGAGGGTGAAACGGCATTGCTTGAGCTCGTGAATCAGATGGACGGAAAGCGAGACTTCAGTAAAGTACCCAATTTAATTTATCGCCAGAACGGGAAAATCACGGTCAATCAGCCGTTCTATTCCGAAAATATCAATCAGCTCACCGCACCAAACTATGACGGCTTCCCCCTCGATCTCTATCTGTCTCCCGAGCCGGTTCTGCCTGTGCAGTTTTCGCGCGGCTGTTACTACAAGGACTGTGCGTTCTGCGCGTTAACGCTCGACCATCAAAATTTCCGTCAACGTGATCCCGGAAAGACGGTGGACGATCTGGTCTGGTTAAAAGAACGATATGGCGCGCAATCGTTTTTCTTCACCGACGAATGTTTTGCCCTTTCGCCCACGAAACGGCTCTGCCAGCAGATGATCGATCGCCAGATCAATGTGAAGTGGACCTGCGAGCTGCGATTTGAGAAAAACCTGAGCCGTGAATTGCTGACGCAGATGCGCGATGCCGGTTGTTTGAAAATTGTCTTTGGCCTCGAATCGTTCAATCAGCGGGTCATGGACTTCATGAAGAAGGGCATCAAGCAGGAATGGGTGCGCCGTATTGTCGATGACTGTGTGGATCTCGGGATTGCCGTGCATTGTTACGTGATCGTCGGGTTCCCCACGGAGAAGGAAGAAGAAGCCCTCGAGACCATGAACTTCGTCGTGCAGAATACGAAGCTGCATGAATCGTATGGCTTCTCCTGTCAGCCCTGCCTCTTCGACTTGGAAAAGGAAGCCCCGATCATGAGTGATCCCAGTAGCTATGGTATCCGGCGGATCATGCGGCCGGCGACCGAGGATTTGAGTCTGGGCTTCTTCTATGAAGTGCAGGAAGGCATGACTCCGGCTCAGGCCGAACAACTCTATCAACAGGTCTACGAAAAAATCAGCGAAGTCGTCTGCGAATTGCCGTTTAACTATTCCATGGCCGACGGGTTACTGTATATCGCCAGGGAAAAGTCGCAGGCGGTGCAGGTTCCGCAACCAACCGGTTCCTAGCTGCTGCGCAATGATCCAAGCATGCGGCGAGTGCCCGCAGCGTGGCGGTGTGATCAGAGGGCGTTTACAACGTGTCGCACAGGGGGCTGGGGATGTCTGCTATCGCTGCTGGCGTCGAGCGGTCGACCGGACGAGTTGAAGACCAGGGGTTGCTGTTCGAATACACGATCAAACTGGTGTTGTTCGTCGGGTTTTTCGAACTCGTGCTGTACCGGCTGGTCTCCCGATTGGGCATGCATATCAGCAAGATCGCCGCTCAGCATGAGTGGATCGGTACGCTATTCACGTGGCTGACCTCGATCGGGTTCGCGCTCTTGAATGTGGTCGCCATCTTTGTGTTTCTTGCGCTGGTGGTCTTGCTCGTTAATAGAATTCGCGCGAGGGGGATTACCGGCTTCAATCTTGTGACCGTGCCAAGTGTGGCGCTCCTGCTGATTTTGACGGGTGCCTTTCTTGTTGTACAACCGGCTATGCTCGGCTCGATTGCCTACAATGTCGTGACGATCATTGCGCTCACGGCGCTGATGCTGGAGTATCTCTCGCAGCAGTCGGAGTGGCCCAAGCGCATCATGGGCCTGGTCTACTATTTCGGCATTTCGGGATGGCTCTACTATCAAATCTTTTCGACCACCTATGGCTGGATGGGCGTACTCGCGGCCCCGCCCTTGGTATATGAGGCCAATCGCCTCGGCGAGGCGCTGATGGTCCTTGCCAGCATCCTGGTCTTCTGGGCTTATGGGAGAGGGGTGTCCTTCCGCACGAGGAATAAACAGCAGCGGCGCCGTGCTATCTGGTTCGGAACGGTCTCCGCAGTGGTATTTTTCGGCCTCCTCTTCATGGATTACTTTCTAGGCCTCTACAATCCGACCCTGGCTCATTCCATCCGGAAGGCGGGCGAAGGGATCAGCTGGATCTTTCAAATGGGCATGGGCTATACCTTCTATCTTCCCTTTGCCTTTTATGTCGCCGGGTTGTTGTGCTGGTCGTATACGGTCATCAGGCTCGTGACAATGGGACGCGTGGCAGGCTATGGTCTAGCTCTGATGTTTATTGCCGGTTACGCGCTGCTGTTTTCCAGTTTGACCTTGATGGTGATTCTCGGGGTAATGTTATTGACGCTCGACCGTCCCAAGAGCACGGTGACGGAGCAGGCGACGGTGAGCAGGCCGCCGCTGGTCGGTACGCAGGAGTCCCTCGTTGGCGGGCAAATTTAACTGTGTGACTCACCCAGATTAGGATGCGTTGTTATGGACGAACAGACACAAACTAGCGGAGCAGAGCAGGGTAGTGCGGCGGTGGATCCTGGCGATCAACCCCTGAGCCCTGATGAGGAAATTGCAGAAATTGAAAAGTTGCTCGGCACGGAGCCGGATGATTTCCAGGCTCGATGCCGGCTGGGTGAATTGTATTTCAGTAAGGGCCGGCTTGACGATGCGCTGACCGAAGTGAAGAAGTCGATCGAGATGGCCGAAGGTCTGCGAACGGAGATGAACCGGTCGCTGGCGATGTACTACTCCAATCTTGGTACCATCTATGCCACCAAGGGGATGATCGATGAAGCCGAGGCGGAGTTCAAGCGTGCGCTGGAGGTGCATGCCTATGACGTCCTTGCCTTGTTTAACCTGGGCCGCGTGCAGGCGGACAGGCGGAAGTACATGGAGTCGAAGAACTACTATGAGCGGCTGGTGGAGATCACCCCGGATGATCCGATGGCGTGGTACAATCTCGCCGGGGTCTACGTAGAACTCGACAACCCCCAAGTGTCCGACTACAACACGATTGACATGGCTATCCAGTGTTACATGCGTGTGCTTGAGCTGGATCCGAAGCACCTGGAAGCGAGCTTCAAGCTGATGGAAATTGCGCTCAATCATCGCAAGACGGACCTGGCGATCAAGGTGATGGAGAGTGCGGTCGAGCATAGCCCGGATGAACCGCTCGCCTACTACAATCTGATCAGCGTGTACGATAAGTGTAAGATGTTTGAGCAGGCCGAACAGGCTCGTCAGCGTCTAAAAGAACGATTTGCAAAGAAGGCCAAAGAGGGAGCCGCATCCTGAACATGTGAGCAAAGGAGACACACCATGTTTGGCAGCCTAGGTTTTACAGAGTTGATCCTGATCCTGTTCATTGTGTTGATTATTTTCGGAGCAGGGAAGTTGCCGCAGCTTGGTGAGGGAATCGGCAAGGCGATCAAGGGATTCAAAAAGTCCGTCCACGAGGCGGACGCGATCGAAGCCGAAGCGCAAGCCCAAGCCCAGGCGCAGCAAGCTGAGCCGGTTCAAGCGCAGGCCATTGCGGCTCCGCCGCCCGCGCCCATGGCGACTCCAGTTGTGGAGCAACCGGTCGCCGCAACTCCTCCGGCTGCGCGCGCATAGAATCACTCGGTGCAACGGGCTCAGCATAGAACGGACGCAGATCGTTATGGAAACAGATGTTCAGTTAGCTCCCGGATATATCGAAACCTTTGCCGGCAACGGAAAGGCTAGGAGTACGGGGGACGGCAAACGCGCCGTGAAGGCCGGCATTCCCCTCCCGCACCACGTCGCTCTGGATCGGGAGGAACAGTGGCTGTACTTCGCCGAGTCGGGATCTGATCGCGTTCGCCGCGTCAGCCTGGCAGAAGGGACTGTTCATAACTTCGCGGGTATCGGCGAGACCTGCTACAGCGGAGACGAAGGCCCTTGCGGAGAAGCCGGTTTATATCTGCCCTTGGATGTTGCCTGCGATTCTCGTAACGATTTGTATATTTGCGATTCCGGCAGCAACCGCATTCGCAAGATCGATCGTGACAGCGGGATCATCACCACCGTGGTGGGGACCGGCGAGCACGGCTTCAACGGTGACGGTCCGGCGCTGGAGGTCAACCTGACCTGGCCCGCCGCGATCGCCTTCGATGCCAATGATGTCATGTATATCGCCGACACCCAGGCGCATCGGATTCGTCGCTACGATCCACGCACGGGGCTTGTGGAAACCATCGCAGGATCCTGGTCTGCGGAGGATGAAGCCCGAGAACAGCCGCTCGTCGCGCGCAATCTGGTCGTGTTATCCGGCGACGCAATCGGCATCGATTTTAGCGATGATAACGGCTGGTTGATGCCTGTGTGTTCGGACGGGCTCGATTTATCCATGTACCTGGATGACGGGAAGCCTGCCTTGGAGGCACGCCTGTACGATATCGTCGGGATCGCAGTGGACAAGGCGGGCGATATCTACGTGGTTGATAAAGGCAGTAATCGCGTCCGCAAAATTGACCATCAAACCGGTCTGATTTCAACCTTGGCCGGTGTCTGCCGCTATGGCTACGATGGTGACGGGAAGCCCGCGGCGAAGTCCATGCTGCATGCGCCGGAAGCTATTGTCTTCGATCAGCACAACCACGCCTATATCTCGGATACGGGCAACCATCGTGTTCGGAGGGTGGATGCCGAAACAGGCCTCATCAGCACGGTGGCCGGCAACGGCGATAGCGGGTACGATGATAAGAATATGGGCGGGTGCGGAGCCGCACGGTTTGTTGCGAAAGATGCGACCGGTGCCCTCAAACACGGGGATGGTCTTCTCGCCGTGGATGCGGTGGTGAATTTACCGGTGGGATTGACGCTGGACTCCCAAGGGTATCTGTATATCTGTGAGCGGGGTGAAAATAAGATTCGTCGCGCCAAGTTGTACTAGCACTTGGGCGAGTAGGCCAGTGCTCCCGTCTGGTGAGTAGATGTGGGAGCGTTGGGGGATAGGGTATCGCGCCGGGACATGAGGCGAATGACATCGGTCCAGACATCCCGCACCAGTTTACTGACGTTCCTTTCTCTTCTGTTCGTTCTCGCCCTCATTCTGGGCGGCTTCGGTATTCCCATTGTCAGTTCGGAAGGCATGATTATCCGTGCGCAGGCCCTGTCCGGGGATATTCCGGCCACGCCTGAAGATGCGCTCTGGAAACAAATTGCTCCAATGACATTGCCATTGAGCGGGCAGATCATTACCAGACCGGTCTGGCCGGAACCCACCGCCCACGCGTTGACTGTACGTGCGGTGCACAACGGTACGGATATCGCCTTTCTTCTTGAGTGGCAAGACAACACCAAGAACGACCGTCTGACACCGGGGACATTCCGAGATGGCGTGGCCCTGGGGCTACCGCTCGGTGATGCGCCGGCATTTTTCTGCATGGGGCAGTTGGATCACTACATTAATATCTGGCACTGGAAAGCGGATTGGCAAAGCGACATTGATCGCCGCGCGGCCAGGACGACCGAAAAGGAGAAGTCCGCCGGCAGTGAGCCGAGACGATTTGAGGTGATTCCTCGCCGCGCGTCGTCGGTGGAAGATTTGATCGGCGGCGGATTCAGCACCCTCACGACCAAGGAAAAACAGGGGCGCGTGCAAGGGAAGGCAACTTGGAAAGACGGGACGTGGCGAGTTGTGATGCGCCGCCCGCTGTCGAGCGAAGAGCAGGAGAACGAAGCCAAATTGATTCCCGGACGCATCCAGGCGATTTCGTTTGCCGTGTGGAATGGGGAGAACAAGGAACGTAACGGGCAAAAGGCTGTCGCCCCCTGGTTTCAACTTGCGTTGGATCCCGTCACGAAAACATAGTGTGCTATTCGGGTGCGATGGGGGCCGACGTGCCGGTTTTTTCGATCTGAGCGTGAAAATGAGGCAAGACTCTTGGCAAACCTGTTTCAGGACCATCGCGTGATCATGGCGGGAGCCCTTTCGTTCGAAAGGGCTCTTTGTCTGTGTGGCGTCCTTGCCCTTGCGCTACTGCTGCCCCCATGGGTCGGTGCGGGAGAGATGACGGTGGAGGAAGCGATCCAGCTCGGTGAGGAATTCGGGATCGCAGTCGGCGAGGTTGATGAAGAAGTTCAGCGGGAATTGAAGCTCCAGCGTCCCGAAGGCGTCGCGGTCTTTGAAGTGATCGGGAATTCCCGTGCCGACTATGCCGGGATCAAAGTCCGTTCGGTGATCAAAGAAATCGACAAGAAGGAAGTGCGCAACCTGATTGATTTCGGGAAGGCTGTGAAGGTGGCCATGAAAGAATGTAACTTCACGGTTGGGACCTATGAGCCGGCGGATCCTGGTGATCCGGTGGGGTGGGGCGTCAACTTCCATTTCGTCGGCTGCAAGCGGGATTGACCAAGATTTCGTGATGAGCGTGTCGTGAATAGCAACGGACGAGCGATTCAAAAGCTGGCAATGGTCGGGATGTTACTGATCCTGGCCGTACTGACGATCACGTTCCACGAACGGGCCATCGCCCAGAAGCCCGATGGCCAGACCCAGGCTGACTGGATGGCCGAAATCGAAAAGGTCTTCATTCGCTCGGAGGAATGTAAGCAGTGCCATGATCGTCACTATGAAGAGTGGAAGGGCATGCGCGAGCAGACGCCCGACCTCAAGTCGTTCGGTCGGGTCGATGCCGCGCTGCTACATGGGACGTCCTTCGAATCGCCGGTGTTTCGGACCGTGTTGGGGGTCTGGATGCAGACCAATCCCACGTTGGAGGAGCGGCAGCGCTGCCTCTCCTGTCATGCGCCTGCGGTGACGGTCTTCCCTCAGCACGTGGAGAAAATCAGCGCGCAGGTTCTGTCAGGCAAGCCGCAAGTGGAGGGGATCGGGTGCGCGTCGTGCCACCTCATCAATGCCGTAGAGACCACGCCGGTGTCGCCGCCGACCTACAAAGTTCAGCCGGGCGACATGTTATACGGCCCCTATGCGGACCCGGAAGAAAATCTGGTGCATCCGGCGACGCAGGTGCCGTTGTTCCGAGGGGCGAACTTTTGCACGTCCTGTCATTTCGATAAGGTGAAGGATGTGACACAGAAGGATTTGCCTGGAGAGATTCTGCAAGGCACTATTTGCCAGGACTGTCATATGGAGCCTTCGACGGGGAGTTCGACTTCCAGGCGTGGTGCCATGACTCGCGCGATCGGTCGGCATTGGTTCAGAGGTGTCGTCATCCCGGGCACGTTGCTGAAAAACCGCAATTTGCAGGCTGAATGGATGCCGAGGATCGACATCGATGCGACGAAGTCCGCTGCTGGGGTCGAGGGCACCGTGCTGGTGAAGGTCGGCAGCCTACCGCACAGCTTTCCAGATGGGGACCCGGTTCTGAAACAGTTCTTCCTCACGATCACGACGAAGGATGCGCAAGGCCATGTGCTGGCAGAGGAGACAAAGCGGTTCGGGTTGCCCTACGAAAAGATTTTGCGCGGGCCGATTCCCGATCCGTTCATCAAGGGCGGGAATACACGCCGTGTGCCCTTCTCGTACGCCGTGCGTGCCGGAGGTGGAGAGCCTGCGACGATCGAGGTCGTGCTCAATTATGCGTTGATTCCAGAGCCGGAGGCGGAGTTGAAGGCCAAGTACCTGGCTACGCTTGCCAATGACCAGGAACGGGCGGCTGCCAAGCAGGTCATCGAGGAATATATTCAGCCCCGGATGCTGACGTACCGAACCAAGTCCTTGTAAGTAGTCCCCTGTCCTTCCGGTCCGGTGATGGGCAGCGTGGAGCGCACGATGCGTGGAGGATATGCCGAGAGTGAAGAATCGACGAGGGCTGTTGCGAGGGATCATCGTCAGCGCGCTGTTGTGTGTGTGTGCGATCGCCAGCTATGGCGTGCAACAAGGCTTGGCTCAGGATGCCAAGGCTCAGAGTACGATTGAGAAGGCGTTTCCCAGTTCGAGCAAGTGCAAGCGGTGTCATGAGCGGGTCTTCGAAGAGTGGGAGACCTCGCCGCTTGCCCGATCGATCCATACACCGACCTTCCGCGCCGCGTTGGATGCGTACCTCGCCTCCCCGGCAGGCAAGGACAAGGCGCTGTGTTTCCGTTGCCACGCGCCTCACGTGCGCGAGTTTGCCGACCATGCACAGCTCTTTGTGACCCAAGCTCAGTCCGGCGAGCCATCACTCGACGGCGTGGCGTGCGCACAATGTCACCTGATCAAGCACGTCGATCGAACGAAGCAGCCGCCGGAGCCCAAATACGAACTCGGCACCAAGATGATGTATGGGCCCTACAAAGATGCGGCCCAGAATCTCGCGCACCACTCGATGGAATCGGCGCTCTTTCATAAATCGGATCTTTGTTTGAACTGTCATCAGGTCGTGCCGGCCGCGGCGGAACTCGGCAAGAGCAACGATCTCTTGGGAAATTGGGATCAGAGCAAAGCCGTCAAATCAGGAAAAGAATGTCAGACCTGCCACATGCCGGAGCAGGTCGGTGAGTCGGCGAACGGCGAAGCCAAGCGCAAGGTGGCCAATCATACCTTCCCCGGGCGAATCGGCCAGCTTCGGCAGGAGGCCGCCAAGCTGGAGGTGACGACCAACGTCGACGGAGAGAAAACCACTGTCACGGTCGCCGTGCAGAGTCTGGTGCCGCACAATCTTCCAACCACGCATCCCGGTTGGGCCAGCGTCGTGCTGGATCTGGACATCAAAGGCAAGAACCTAAAGACCGTGTTCAACGACAAACGCGTCTACGGGCGGACGTATGCCGATGCCAAGGGCCACAAGACCGTGTTCGATTTTGAGGCTGTGAAGGTGTTGGAGGAAACGGTCTTGAAGCCTGAGGAGAAGCGGATGGAGACGTTTAGTTTTCCGACACCGAAAGACACCAAGACCTTCGATGTCGAAGTTGTGCTCAGCTATGCTCCGGTGACCGGTCCGGCAACCTTCCTGCAGCGGATTGAAGCAGAATCATCAAAGGGCGCGCAGGATCCTGCCTTCCAACCGATTCCCATTGCCAAATTCGGCGAAAACGTGCCGGTGGCTCGGTAGCCTGGTTCGTTACTGCGGTCCGTTCTGATGAATCCCTGCGTGGGTGAGCCGGGTAGCCTGGAAGGATACCCCTCGCGTCTCGATTTATTCCGAGACGATGCGGGAGCCGGGTGACTTTGTCTTGAAAATCTGAATCGCGCTGTAGATGCCCTTGGCAGGATGATTCAGGATGAGCCGCGAGTTCGTGATATGCGTATCGATGAGCTCATATTGTCCGCCGCTGTAATACACATCACAGTCGTCGATCTCGCAATTTTTGTACACGTGATTGTCCAGCGACAATTTCGCCTTGCTGAACTTCTGCTGATCAACGAGAATATATTCCGGCGCAAACCCCATCAGTGCCTCCTCACCTCGCGCGCACTATAACAAAGTCCAGAACCTTGCGCAAACCGCGCGGGGCTTCCTCTTTCGCCATCTTTCGTCTTGATCCGTTTTTGACCTCCCTATAGAATGACCCCACCTTTCCGCTCGTTTGCAGCTGTGTTTGTTGTCGGGGATGCGGCGGATCTTCTCGCCGCTCGATCGGTCCGCGATCGGTTCAGTCCTCGAAGCAGCTGGAACATTCATCGACCGTTGTACGTGATGGCGTCATGTTCACGACGGGTATTCACCGTAACACGTCAGCTGGATTCTCAGTTTCACCATTCTGTTAACAGGAGGAGAACACTGTGAGTGACTCAGCGATTGTGACCTTTGCTCTGGTTGCGGCGGTGACCGGTATTGTCTACGGCCTGTATCTCGCCATGTGGGTATTCAAGCTGAACGCCGGGAATGCGAAGATGCAGGAGATTTCTCGGGCGATTCAGGAGGGTGCCGGCGCCTATATGAACCGTCAATACAAGACGGTGGGCGTGGTGGCTGCCGTGTTGTTTGTCGTGCTGTGGGGCGCGGGGGCCGTTTCGGACAAATTCGGCATGTTGACGGCGGTTGGATTCTTGATCGGTGCCGGCGCGTCAGCGCTCGCCGGCTACGTCGGGATGATCATTGCAGTGCGGGCAAATGTACGGACGGCGCAGGCGGCGCATGAGGGCATGAATGCCGCCCTCACCGTCGCGTTTCGTGGCGGAGCGGTGACCGGCCTGTTGCTGATTGGACTGGGGTTGCTGGCCATCACAGGATTTTATTCGCTCGCCTCGCAGTTTGCCGGGCAGGAAAAGGCGATTCATGCGTTACTCAGCCTCGGATTCGGCGGCAGTTTGATTTCGGTGTTTGCGCGTGTCGGTGGCGGCATCTACACCAAGGCTGCCGATGTCGGCGCGGATCTGGTTGGAAAGGTCGAGGCAGGCATTCCGGAGGACGACCCGCGGAATCCTGCGGTGATCGCCGACAATGTGGGGGACAATGTCGGCGATTGCGCCGGCATGGCCGCTGATCTGTTCGAAACCTATGCGGTCACAACCGTGGCGGCAATGGTGTTGGCATTTACGATGTTCAAGGGCGTCAATGCGCCGATTCTGTACCCCCTTGCGTTGGGAGGCGTGACCATTTTTGCGACGATCATCGGAATCCTCTTTGTGAAAGTGAGTCCCGGGGGCGAGATCATGCCGGCTCTGTACAAGGGATTGTTTGTCGCGGGAGGCATCGCCGCAGTGGCGTTTTACCCGATGACCTCGAAGATCATGGAGGGGGTTGGCGGGGTGAGCGGCGCCAGCTACTACATGGCGGCGTTGATAGGGCTCGCAGTGACGCTGGCGTTGGTCTTCATTACGGACTATTACACGTCCAAAGAATATGCACCGGTAAAGGATATTGCGAAAGCGAGTGAAACGGGTCATGCCACAAATATTATCGCTGGATTGGCCGTGGGGATGCAGTCGACCTCGGCGCCGGTCGTGATTATCGGCGCCGCCATTCTTGGTAGCTACTGGGTCTGTGGTGGTGCCGCCTCTGGTGGGTTGTATGGTGTGGCGGTTGCGGCGGTGTCGATGTTGTCCATGGCGGGAATCGTGGTGGCGATCGATGCATTCGGGCCGATCACAGACAATGCCGGCGGCATCGCCGAAATGGCACATCTCGGGAAAGAAGTCCGCGACATTACAGACCCGCTGGATGCCGTCGGCAACACGACGAAGGCCGTGACGAAGGGCTATGCCATTGGCTCGGCCGCTCTTGCCGCGGTAGTGTTGTTTGCCGAATTCGCCCGTGAGGTTGCGAAAGGAACCCAGGCCAGCAGCTTTGACTTGTCTAACCCCTCTGTGCTGGTCGGACTGTTTCTCGGTGGGATGCTGCCCTTCATCTTCGGTGCGCTCTGTATGAAAGCCGTGGGACAAGCCGCCGGCATGGTGGTGGAAGAGGTACGGCGGCAGTTCCGGACGATCAAGGGAATCATGGAAGGCACGGGGAAGCCGGAATATGGCACCTGCGTGGATATTGTGACTCAGGCGGCCATTCAAAAGATGATGATCCCCGGGCTGATTCCTGTGGTGGCGCCGATTCTCGTGGGCTTGTTGCTCGGTCCGCAAGCGCTGGGAGGTGTTCTGGTCGGAAGCATTGTGACGGGGTTGTTCGTCGCGATTTCGATGACCAGTGGAGGCGGTGCGTGGGACAATGCCAAGAAATATATCGAGGAGCAGGGCTTGAAGGGGACCGATACTCACAAGGCCGCGGTGACTGGTGATACTGTAGGGGATCCCTATAAGGATACGGCGGGTCCGGCCATCAACCCAATGATCAAAGTCATCAACATTGTGGCGTTGCTGATCGTCTCGCTCATCGTGAAGTAGGGAGGAATGTCAGACTGCGTGCATGATCCGTATCGATCGTTCCCTGGCTTGACGCGTTCGCCGACCCTAGAGTATGGTGATTTGAGTAGGTCGCGTGTACAGCTTCTGATTGACTGGAGGTGCTCCGATGGAAAAACAGGAGAGGAGGCCGGAATCCAGAAAGGAATCGCACAGCAAGGAGGAGGTGAAGCCGAATCCAAAAGTTGTCGAGTCCGGCAAGAAGCTGAAAGAGGACATCGATAAACTGGTCGACGAGATCGATGATGTACTCGAAAAAAATGCCGAAGAATTCGTGAAAAATTATGTGCAAAAGGGAGGGGAATAGTCTCCTCCCTCGGTACTCCCCCTCAATCGCTCCCCAGCATCCAGGTTTCATCCGTCCACACGGTAGGGCGGATAACCCTCAACCCAGTTTCACCTCGTCTGCGCTGAGCTCCGTTTGACAAAGAGGGGGTGAGTCGATACCATTCCCCTTACTTCTCAGTAACTTCCGAATGTTTCACGAACAGACAGAGGGGCCATGCAGGAAAAACTCTGGGTCTTTCGGCCGTCCGATAGTGTTCTTCAGAATGATCTCTCGCGGAGATTGTCGATTTCTCCGGTGACCGCCTCGATCTTGCTAGCCCGCGGGGTGACTACTGCGGAGGACGCGACGCGCTGGATGTCGAGTCCTCAGGATGGGCTCCATGATCCATTTTTGATTCCTGACATGAACGCGGCCGTCGAGCGGTTGCATCAGGCCCTCTCTCGAGACGAGCGGGTGTGCTTTTACGGCGACTACGATGTGGACGGCGTCTCGGCAACGAGTCTCTACCTGTCTTTCTATCAGGGATTAGGGGGCAACGCCTGCGCCTATATCCCCCATCGCGTGCGCGAGGGCTATGGGCTGAACGAGGGGGCCGTCCGGCGGTTGGCGCAGGAAGGCGTGACGTTGCTGGTGACCTCTGATTGCGGGACCACGTCCCATCATGAAATTGCAGTGGCCCGGGAACTTGGTATGGAGGTGGTGGTGACGGATCACCATCAAACCGATGCCACGATGCCGCCGGCGCTTGCCGTTCTCAATCCGCACCGTCGAGATTCGGGCTATCCCTTCAAAGGGCTCTGCTCGGCAGGATTGGCATACAAAGTGGTGTCAGCCTATCAGCAACGATACGGATCCGGCGAAGTCGAGCCGGACTCCTGCCTCGATTTGGTGGCCCTGGCGACGGTGGCCGATATCGTCCCGCTTCAGGATGAAAATCGTATTCTGGTGCGGGCGGGACTGCATCAACTGAATCGCGGTGCCCGCTGCGGAATTCGTGCCTTGAAGCAGGTCGCTGGTATTACGAAGGCTTGTACCAGCGAAACGATCGGCTTTCGTCTTGGGCCCCGGCTGAATGCTGCGGGTCGCCTGGATCATGCGATGCTCTGCGTGCAACTGCTGACGACTGAGTCCGACCGGGAAGCGATGCAGATTGCTGAACGGTTAGAACAACTCAATCGACAGCGTCAGCAGATTGAAGAAGAGATTACCGAGGAGGCGGGAACCTATCTGAAGCAGGACGAACCGCCTGCGGCCATCGTGCTGGGCTCGCGCGACTGGCATCTGGGTGTCGTGGGGATTGTGGCTGCCAGACTGGTTGATCGGTTTCATCGGCCGAGCATCGTGATTGCGGTGGATGACAAGGGGATTGGGAAGGGGTCTGCCAGAACGATCGACGGGTTTGATCTCTACCAGGGATTGTCCGAGTGCCGAGATCTGCTGGACGCGTTTGGCGGACATCCGAGTGCGGCGGGATTGACCATCAAGGAATCGCGTGTAGCGGAGTTCCGTCAACGGTTTTCCGAGGTGGTGGTCGGGTGGGCGACCACAGCCAGGCGTGTACCCACGTTGCATGTTGATGCGGAGGTCAACCTCACAGATGTGAATCTTGATCTCATCCAGGAACTGGAAGCGTTGCATCCGTTTGGCGCGGGGAATCCTGAGCCAACCCTGGCGGTTCGTGGCCTCGATGTTGTCGAGGCACGTGTGGTCGGAGAGAAGCATCTGAAGCTGCGGGTGCGACAGGGGCGATCATTTATTTTCGACAGTATCGGCTTTCGCATGGGGTCGTTCGAAGGACTTGGGCTCAGGGCCGGGCGCCCGGTAGATTTAGCCTTCAGCCCGGAGCGCAATCATTGGAATGGTTACGACCGTGTGCAATTGCGCATCAAGGCTCTTCGTATGAGCGGTGAGGTGTCATAAGCATGCCGCATGAGACGGTCACAGAGCTTGGTCAATTGATCGAGCGGGTTAAGAGCTACAACGTCGAGGCGGATTTGGATCTCGTGCGCCGGGCGTACGATTTTTCAGCCAAGGCCCATGAGGGACAGACACGCCAATCCGGTGAACCTTACTTCCGGCACCCCCTGGCAGTCGCCGGCCTCTTGACCCATTTAAAGACGGATGTCACGGCCATTGTGGCGGGTCTGCTCCATGACACGTTGGAAGATACGCTCGCCACGCCGCTCGAACTGGAGCAACGATTCGGCAAAGACGTCGTGCATCTGGTGGACGGCGTCACCAAAATCGGAAAAATCACGTTCAGAAACTATGAGGAAAAGCAGGCAGAGAATTTTCGCAAGATGGTGTTGTCCATGGCGGACGACATTCGCGTCGTGCTCATCAAGCTGGCCGACCGGCTGCACAATATGCGGACCTTGGAATATCTGAGCGAAGGGAAGCGGCAACAGATCGCGCAGGAGACGTTGGAAATCTATGCTCCGTTGGCGAATCGCTTGGGAATCGGGTGGATCAAGAACGAACTGGAAGATCTGTGTTTGAAGCATCTCAAACCGGATGTGTATGAGTTGTTGCGCGTGCGTGTGGCGAAGCGGGATGAGGATCGACAGCAGTACATTCTGGAAGTCATCGAGATGGTGAAGCAGGCGATGGCCGAAACCGGATTGCAGGGAGAGGTGTCGGGTCGACCGAAGCATCTCTACGGGATCTACCAGAAGATGGAGAAGCAGTCGATTTCCTTCGAGGAAGTCTACGATCTCGCCGCCTTGCGCATCATTACCGATACCAAGATGAACTGCTATGCGCTGCTCGGCGTCATCCATTCGCTTTGGCGTCCGCTGCCTGGTCGGTTCAAAGACTACATCGCAATTCCGAAGTCCAACATGTATCAGTCGTTACATACGACGGTGGTAGGCCCCAAAGGCGAACATGTGGAGTTTCAGATTCGTACGGAAGAGATGCATCGAGTCTCCGAACAGGGGATCGCCGCGCATTGGAAATACAAAGAGCATGGGCGCATCGATGAAAAAGACGGCAAGGTTTTCAGTTGGCTGCGGCAGTTTGTGGAGTGGAACCAAGACTTGCCGGACAATCGCCAGTTTATGGATTCGGTCAAGCTCGATCTTTTTCACGACGTCGTCTACGTATTCACCCCGCAGGGCATGGTCAAGGAACTGCCCAAGGGGTCAACGCCCGTAGACTTTGCGTATTCCGTCCATACTGAAATTGGAGACCACTGCGTCGGGGCCAAGGTCAATGGCAAGATCGTGCCGCTTAAGCATATGATGGAAAGCGGCGACATGGTGGAAATTCTGACCGCCGCCAACCAAACACCACACCGGGACTGGCTGAAGTTCGTCCGCACTTCTCGTGCGAAGACCAAGATCAAGCACTGGATCAAGGCGGAAGAACAGTCTCGCAGCATCGAGATCGGGAAACGGCTCCTCGAGGCTGAATTTCGTCGACATGGGATGGCGCCTGCACAGATGATGCGGTCCGAACAACTTCTGGTCGTTGCGAAGAAAGTGGGCTACGAGACGCCGGAGGAACTGGCTGCTGCCGTTGGATTCGGACATTTGCCGACCTCTCAGGTCATGAGTAAGATCGCCCCTCCTGCTCCGGCAGACACTCTGCCCGTCGTGCCCGACATGCCGACGCCGCAAAAGCCGGCCGCTGGTCGGACCGACGACAAGGGCGTGCAGGTCAAGGGTGCGCGTGATCTGCTTATGCAACTCTCTCGCTGCTGCAATCCCGTGCCTGGCGACCGCATTTTAGGGTACATCACCAGAGGGCGTGGGCTGACGATTCATACGGTCGACTGTCCCAATCTGGAGGCATTGGACTACGATAAGAATCGTCTGGTTGAGGTTGAGTGGGATCGATCCACGCCGAGCACCCATTCCGTTAAGGTATCGGTGATTGCCATGGATAAGACTGGGGTCTTGGCTCATGTCTCCACGGCCATATCCGAGTGCCAGGCGAATATCAGTCGTGCCGAGATCACGACCCGCGAAGACCGAAAGGCCATGTTGGATTTTATCGTCGAGGTGCTGGATACCGCGCATCTCGCACGAGTGCTGAAGGCGATTGAAAAAGTAGACGGGGTGATTACCGTGCGCCGCATGCGTTCCTGGCAGGAGCGCGCCTCGTCATAGGGGTGTTCAGTGCAGGTCCCCCTTCCTCAGGTGACATTCATATGAGTCTTGGAGTCTTGGTCGGCACCCTTGTCGCCACGGCGGCCGTCGTGGCGGCGGTGTTGATCGGGTTCGCCTATCTGTTCGCCAAACGTGGCCGGTCGATACCGCCGTTGCCGTTGTATGCTGGCGGTGTGACGATCGTCTTTGTCGTTGCGACGCTGATCGCCCGCAGCGAACTGGCGAGTGATGTCCCTCATCTTGTTCAGGCTGCCCTTGATGTGACGGCGTGGCTCGGGGCGTCTTTTTTCCTCTTCACGATTCTTGATGTCCTGATCATCGGCGAATGGCTGATCGAGCGAGGGCAGCGGTACATCCCCGATATCGTCCGTCATTTACTGATCGGCGCCGAAGTCGTGGCGGCCGGGGTGTTGATTCTCTGGCTCGTCATGGGGATCAACCTCGTGGCCTTAGTTGCGTTGCCGACGGTGGCGGCGGCGATGGTCGGCGTGGCTTTGAAGGATACGCTGACACGGTTTTTCTCGGGGATCGAACTAGGAAAAATTGTCAAGGTGGGGGATTGGGTATCCGTGCTTGATCGAGAGGGCATCGTCACACATATCGGCATGGAGCATGTCACGCTGTTCTCTCGCGCGCACGATGTCGTTTCATTACCGAATGATTTGGTGATTCAAAGCGGAGTGACCAACTATACCCGTCCGACTACCACGCATTTCTGCAATGTGTTCGTCGATGCGGCTTACCGAACGCCGCCTGAAGACGTCTGCGCGACACTACTGGAGGTGGCGGCTGCGGTGTCGGGCGTCTTGCCGGATCCCAAGGCAACCGCACTGGTTGCGGCGTTCAATGAGTCGGCGATTCAGTACCGAATTAAGTTTCCGATCGGAGATTTCGCTCAACGGGACATGATCGAAAGTACAATGCGGACATATATCTGGCATGCCTTCTCTCGAAAGGGCATTGAGATTCCCTTTCCGCAGCGGGTGGTGCACCGAATTGCCGATACAGAGCCTGATGCCAAAGCCGCAACAATCGAACGGATCAGCGCGTACCTGCAGACGGTCGATTTCCTGGCGACGCTCGATATGAAGCAAATCGAAGTCCTGGCCGGCGGGGCACGGTGGGAGCGGTATTTGCCAGGGGAGCGAGTGGTGCGTCAGGGAGATCCCGGAGCGGTGCTGTACATCATCGTGGCCGGCAAGGCGGATGTTCGGTTGGAGCAGGGGGGATTGAGTTCCACGGTGACCACGCTTGAGGCGGGAAAATTCTTCGGTGAGATGTCGTTGCTGACGGGCGAACCGCGTTCTGCCACGGTGCAGGCTGCAACGGACTTGTCGGTGATTGCCGTAGGGAAGCAGGCGTTGTTGCAGGTGCTTCAGGAGGACAGGCCCTTGATCGAACGGATCGGCGAGGTGGTGGCTCGTCGGCAAGCCGACACGGCGGTGGCGAAAGCGCAGTTGTCCCGTGACGCAGCGGCTCTTTCCGTGGGCACCCACACGCGTTCACTCGTCGAACGTATTCAGAGCTTTTTCTGGGGGGCGCGTGTGAAGGAGTGATGTGGACGCAGCAGGAGTCAGGGCTGCTTGAAGCTCAGTTTCACGCCACGCTGTAGTTGCAAGGCGGCTGCTCGTCCCGCTCCAAGCTCAAGCACATACAGTGCGCCTTCATCCGAATGGTATTGAGGGCAGCCATCGTCCTGCCTCGTGCAGATGGGGACATTCCGCTCAATGTGGATGATGGTTTTTTTTGCATCCATCCAGATGATATCAAGCGGGATCTTGGTGTTCTTCATCCAGAAGGTCCAGGGTTGGGCATCGCCAAAGATAAACAGCATCCCGTGGTCGTCGGCAATGTGTTCGCGAAACATCAGCCCTTGTGCGCGTTTGAGCGCGGTATCGGCCAGTTCGGCCTGGATGAGCGTGCCAGTCGGGGTCTTGACCGTAATGAGTGTTTCGGTTGGTGGCTCGGCTGCCCAAACTGAGCAGGTGAGAGCCACCAGCGTGGCGCTCCAAGCGCACCATCCTGTCCATCTCAGCCGGCCGCGTGACTCTGTGGTTTTGACGTGACGTGCATGCGCGAATTGCATGGCGGCATCCTAGCGATCTCTCCGTCGGAACGTCAAGCTGTTGTGCCGACGAGTAGTCCGGTTGATGCCGTCTTGCAATTCCGTCGGCCCCTGTGCCATCCTCGCACATCGTTTGATAGAGGAATGGAGGCTGTTCATGAAGGAAACGCGACGTGTGGTTTACATGCGAGGCGTGTTTGTTTGTCCGAAGTGTCGGCAATCATACGTGCAGGAAAAGTGGATCGAAGAGTTTAGAATTCGCTGCCACAAATGCGACTATCGCGGGACGTTGACGCAGGTCTCCGTCGAAGAGCATATGGACGAGGAAATCGTTCGTCGGTAGGATTAAGGGTGCGCGGTGCGCCTGTCCGTGAACCCGTTTCTGTGTCTTCCCGCCGAATGACTTGGCTTTCAGCCTGGCGGTGCCGGTCTGGCTCTGCCCTTCTCCCATTTCATGTGTAGGAACAGCAGGAGGGTAGAATATGCTTCAGATGTGGCGACTGCTGCTTTTGTGTGCAGTGAGTCTTGTGGCAACCCCCGCCATCTGTTGGTCTGCTGATGGTCGCGAACCGATTCATGTTCTGGTCGCATACCACTCACTGTCCGGCTATACGGAGCAGATGGCTGATGCTGTTGCGCAAGGTGCGCGAGCAGTGCCCGGCACGCAGGTGATCATCAAGCGGGTAGGACACGTGACGGCGGAAGAGTTGTTTGCTGCGGATGCGATCGTGCTTGGCTCTCCTGTCTATTGGTCGAACATGGCTGCTGAGGTCAAAAAGTTCATCGACGACTGGCAGTTCAAGTTCGGCGTCTTTCCAGAGTTTAAGCTCAAAAATAAGGTTGGCGCGGCGTTTGTCACCGGGGGGCAGATTTCCAGCGGTAAAGAATTGACCATGTTGTCGATTCTCGCGGCTATGCTGGGAAATTATATGGTGGTGGTCAGTGGGGGCGGCGCGTTTGGGGCTTCTGCGACGACGGAAGGCACTAGTCCAGGGGTCGACGAGCAAGAGTTGGCGGCTGCCAGAGAGTTGGGGGGAAGGGTTGCCGAGGTTGCGGCAGCGATCAACACGGGATTCGAACTTCAGCAGCGTCAAACGAGCGGGATCCGCCAATGACGCTGGTCGCCGCGTCGTAGTTAAGATGAAACGGCTTTTCGGCAGGTACTTTCCAGCTGACTCTTCGCCAGTGTGACGAGCTCATGGATGTTTTTCGAGCATCGGCCACAGCATCCGCTATCCCGGAGTCCGAATTCTGCAATAATTTGTCGAATGGTCAGGCATCCCTGACGACCCGCTTCCCGCACGTCTGATTCCGTTAAACCTTTACATAGGCAGACATACATGCGTGGTATCTCCCACTGACGGTCGGTGTGTCTCGACGGGTGCGCGGCGCGTCACTTTCACGATACTGATAACCGTTCTCAACTATAGCCAGTATACCGACGGTCCTGAGATCTGTCAACATTTAGGGTGATTGATGTCTGTCCTAAATGGAGAGAGGCAGTAGTGGATGGGAAGGCTCGCGACTCGTTGGTCCATGTTGTTCGGCGTATCAACGGTATGTCTCTAAGCCATTGTGCTGAGGATCAGATTAGGGCTGTCTTTGCAGATACGTGGTACGCTGCGCACCCGGGGTTTCTTTTAAGGAAAGGCTCTAGGGCGTGCCGAGGGAGCGGAAAGCAAGAGAGGTGGAGAGAGGGTTCTCAGCATTGTCCTGCTGTAAATACGAAGGCAGGAAGCCCTTTCGAACTTCCTGCCTCCGTTGTGCTGTGGCCCCTCACCACTGAGAGCGGCTGCCCACTCTCAGTGGTATGAGTCTTACAGCCAGTTCACGCGCTCGGCCGGCCGAATGTAGATCGGCTCTTCGACCTGGATCCGCGCCACTTCCTTGCCCGACTTGTTGAAGCCCAACACGGTATCGTTGTACATGTCGAACCGCTTCCCGTGAATTT